>JAFSBF010000110.1 GCA_017441965.1 Clostridia bacterium
AAGATAATCTCATAACCCTCGCTGATAAGTATATCATATAAAGTCGGGTCACATACCTTTTTATTTAAAAAACATTTTTTACCGATTATACAAACATTATATGCACTATCGAGCGGGTAGTTACAACCAAGATGCGTTTTTCCTTCTATAATTTCAAAGCCGTATGGAAAAAGTGCACTTTTATAGTATGCATAGCTTTCGGGCGGACATACAGCCTTTTTGGAGGAAACTATTGCTATTGAAAGGTCTGCGTGGCGTGAAAGCGAAGGTGGGAGCATATCCATTTTTGGAGGCTTTATAACTGTCGCACCCTCAATTGGTGTATTTGCTATAAATACGCAAACCTCGCCCTTGGGAAGGTTTGGGGTGGAAATAAAGTTCATAATATCAATCCTTTTAATACTGAAAAGTAACAAAAAGCAGGAGATGTAAAAAACTTAGTTTTTTACATCTCCTTTAGGGGGTAGGAAAAAATGCTTCAGAACGGACAAACTGAGCCAAGCGAAGCTTGGGTTACCCGAAGGCGTACGATGGTACGTCGAGAGGCGAAGTTTGTTCGTAGCAAAAAGGCTAAAAATATAGAAAAATCGAATAAAAAGAGATTTTTCAACAAAAGGATAAAACTCGATAATTGTTTCACACATCGCATTTGTATATTAATCGCCTTTTTGCGGTCTGGACTTTTTTTACATCCCCGATTAATTATTTACTAAGTATTTGATTAGTAAGCTCAATTGATGCCTCATAGCCTGCAAGCTGTCTTTTTAGCTGGTCTTTACGTGGGTAGTAGCGGATGAAAAGATAGTGATTTGAAAAGTCAATATCCTTTTCATTTAAAAAAGCACAATTATCAAGCTTTATACCGAAATCAACTCCGTTAACAGCATAGGTTTCCATATCGCTTATATCAGCAGTAAGCCAGTCTTTAAGCGGTGCAAAAACTGCATTTTCTGTATCATCGCCCATACAGTACTGAGCAGTATCTTTATCCATAATATAAAGATATACGTCATCTTCTGCAAGGGAAAGCTGAAGCTTTGTAACCATTGCCATGAGATATTCGCCGTCAGATTGATTTTCAAGGTCGATGTTAAGCTGAGAGAAAAGAAGAGCGCTTTCCCCGTTTTCATCAGCATCATCGCAAAGCGGGGAGAGGGTTTCCTCAACTTTTATCGCATCCTCTTCGTTATATATATTTTTACCTGCATACATAAGCGTAACATCATATTTCGGAGCAGTAATATTCTGGTATACCGTTGTGCCGATTGCTATAATAATAAATGCCGTTATAATAGTATGCCACTTATAATACATCCAGAAATATTCCCACCACGCTTTTGTAAACTTAGGGGGAACTGTGCCATATTTTTCAGCCATTTTCCTACCTTCTTCCTGATGCACCAAGACGTGCAAGAGATTTCTTTAGCTTAATTTGTGCAAGCTTGTATTCATACTCACTGCGATTGTGGTTTTCAAGGCGTGCCTCTGCCTTTGTTTTTGCCCTTTTGGCACGCTCAACATCAATATCCTCCGCCCATTCAAAGGTAGAGGCAATTACTCTGACAAGACCGTCTGTAACGGAAAGCATTCCGCCTGAGCAGGCAGCCTTGCGCTCACCATCATCTGTAATTATACGTGCTATACCTATTGAAAGAGGTGTTACATAGTCACAGTGATTTGCAAGAATACCGACATCGCCCTCCGTTGTACGGAGAATGATTTTCTGCGCTTCACCATCGTATAACAGACCGTCAGGGGTAACTATCTGCAATTGAAATGTATTCATATTATCAACCCTTTTTAGCTTTTTCGATTGCCTCGTCGATTGTACCTACAAAAAGGAATGCAGATTCGGGTAAATCATCGTGCTTACCCTCTATAATTTCCTTAAAGCCGCGGATTGTTTCCTTAACGGGAACATATTTACCCTGCATACCTGTAAACTGCTCTGCAACAGAGAAAGGCTGTGAAAGGAAACGCTGAACCTTACGCGCACGGTTTACGGTAAGCTTATCTTCTTCGCTCAACTCATCCCTACCCCTAATGGCAATAATATCCTGAAGCTCGTTATAACGCTGAAGAATTCTCTGTACTGCACGTGCAGTTTCGTAATGCTCTGTTCCTAAAACGTCAGGGGAGAGAATACGTGATGTTGAATCAAGCGGGTCAACGGCAGGATAAATACCCTGAGATGCAATCTGACGAGATAAAACTGTAGTTGCGTCAAGATGTGCAAACGTTGTTGCGGGTGCGGGGTCTGTAAGGTCATCGGCAGGAACGTATACTGCCTGAACAGAGGTGATAGAACCTTTTTTCGTGGAAGTAATTCTTTCCTGAAGAGCGCCCATTTCCGTTGCAAGAGTTGGCTGATAACCAACGGCGGAGGGCATACGTCCCAAAAGTGCGCTAACCTCACTGCCTGCTTGTGTGAAACGGAAAATATTATCAATGAAGAGGAGAACGTCCTGACCTTCCTTATCACGGAAATATTCCGCCATTGTAAGACCTGAGAGCGCAACCCTCATTCTCGCTCCCGGTGGCTCATTCATCTGACCGTAAACGAGTGCAGTTTTTGAAATAACGCCTGACTCCTTCATTTCGTTATATAAATCGTTACCTTCACGTGTTCGTTCACCAACGCCTGTAAATACGCTGAGACCGCCGTGCTGTTTTGCAACGTTATTGATAAGCTCCATAATAAGAACTGTCTTACCAACACCGGCACCGCCGAAAAGACCGATTTTACCACCCTTTGAATAGGGGCAGATAAGGTCAACGACCTTAATTCCCGTCTCAAGGATTTCTGTAGTGCTTTCCTGCTCATCATAGCCGGGGGCACTTCTGTGTATTTCCCATCTTTCAGAATTTTCGGGAGCGGGCTGATTATCAACCGGCTCACCAAGAAGATTGAAAATTCTGCCCAAAGTACATTCACCTACGGGAACACTTATACCTTTTCCCGTATCAACAGCCTCCATTCCACGAACGAGACCGTCAGTAGAGCTCATAGCAATACAACGAACAACATCGTCACCGATATGCTGCGCAACCTCAACAATGATTTTACGGTCATTGTGGGTTATTTCAATCGCATTGAGAAGCTTTGGAAGCTCCCCGTTTTCAAATTTAATATCAAGGACAGGGCCGATAACCGAAATTACCTTACCTGTGTTTTTCTGTGACATCTGGTATCCTTCCTTTCTGGTTCCTAAATTTTGCGCTGGATTAGATGCAAAATTTAAAGTTCAAAGTTCGAAGTTCGAAGTTCGAAATTGTGGTAGGTTTTTTTGACAAAAAACCTCCATTTTTCTTTGCACTTAGTATAATTACATTGGATAACTAAGAAGAAATCCGCAGGATTTCCACATTCACTTCGCATTCCGCATTTCGCATTTCGCATTCAAAATTAACATTCCCGTTAATTTTGCGCGCCTGCGACTATCTCTGTCAGCTCCTGCGTAATTGCTGCCTGACGTGCGCGGTTATATTGAAGACTGAGACTGTCTATAATTTCACCTGCATTATCTGTAGCATTTTCCATAGCGGTGCGCCTTGCACTAAGCTCTGATGCGAGTGATTCACACAATGCACCGTATATTATACCACTGATATAGTGCGGTACAATTTTTGCAAAAACTGCCGCGGGTGACGGCTCGTAAAGAATAAGACTGTTTTCGCTTTTTTCACCTTCATCGAGTGCTATGGGGAGTATTTCCTGCGTTTTGGGAATTTGCGTAAGAACATTTACAAAGCTCGTATATGAAATATCAAGCGATGTAAACTCCCCCTTTAAAAATGCCTCGGCAAGGGAAGCACCTATACTGTTACAATCAGAAATACCGATATCGGCGGCGACAGTATACTCAGTTGTAAAAATTGAAACGTCCTTTTTTGCAAAGTATTCTGTAACTTTTTTTCCTATGGGAAAAATAATGTCACCGTCATTAATGCGCAGAGATTTAAAAAGGTTATTGTTATAACCACCTGCAAGACCGCGGTCACCTGCAATAACTATATGGCACGTCTTTGTGCCCTCACTGCGGTGAGTGAAGGGGGAGGAGAAGTCCTTGTTAGACTTTTCAATATCGGAGAGTGTCTGTGACAAAATTTCAAAGAAAGGTCTGCTCTGCTCGATACGCTCCTTCGCACGGCGAAGCTTACTTGTGGCGACAAGCTGCATTGCCTTTGTAATCTGGCGTGTGTTTTCAACGCTTTTAATGCGGTTTTTAATTGCTTTCATTGAAGGCACTATACGTCACCTCACTTAGCACTGAGAAATTTTGCTGCACATTCGGATATGGCAGTTTTCATCATTTCCTCGGTTTCGGCTGAAAGCTCACCGGTCTCGGTGATATTTGAAACTATCTTAGGATATGTGTTATCGACATATTCAAAAAGTCCTTTTTCAAACTCTCTTATATCACTTACCTCGATATCTTTAAGGTAGCCGTTAACAACCGCATAGATAATAACCACCTGATGCTCAACGCTGACGGGGTCGTTTTTATCCTGCTTTAAAACCTCGACAATACGCTCGCCCTGATCAAGACGCATTTTCGTATCGCTGTCAAGGTCACTTCCAAACTGTGCAAACGCCTGAAGCTCACGATACTGTGAATAAAGGAGCTTGAGGGTACCGGCAACCTTTTTCATAGCCTTAATCTGTGCATTACCGCCAACACGGCTTACAGATATACCGGGGTTTACCGCAGGCATAACACCTGAATGGAAAAGCTCCGTTTCAAGGAATATCTGTCCGTCTGTTATTGAAATAACATTTGTGGGAATATATGCAGAAACGTCGCCTGCCTGTGTTTCGATAATGGGAAGTGCAGTAAGAGAGCCACCGCCATATTCAGGAGACAGACGTGCAGCACGTTCAAGAAGTCTTGAATGAAGATAGAATACATCTCCGGGGTATGCCTCACGTCCCGGGGGACGACGGATAAGGAGCGACAGTGCGCGGTATGCGACTGCGTGCTTTGACAAATCATCATATATAACAAGCACGTCCTTGCCCTGATACATAAAGTATTCACCCATAGCACATCCGCTGTAGGGTGCAATATACTGCATCGGCGCAAGCTCACTTGCCGTTGCGGCAACAACAGTTGTATAGTCCATAGCACCGCTCTTTTCGAGTGTATCAACAATCTGGGCAACGGTGGACTTTTTCTGTCCTATAGCAACGTATATGCAGATAACATCCTTACCCTTTTGATTGATGATGGTATCTATACCGATTGTAGATTTACCTGTCTGACGGTCACCGATTATAAGCTCACGCTGACCGCGTCCAATAGGTATCATAGAGTCAATTGCCTTAATACCGGTCTGCAAGGGAACACTTACAGACTTTCTTTCTATAATTCCGGGTGCATTTGTTTCTATCGGACGGTATTCGGTGGCGGAGATATCGCCCTTGCCGTCGATAGGCTGACCGAGGGCATTTACAACCCTGCCGATAAGCGCCTCACCTACGGGAACACTAACAACCTTTCCCGTGCGTTTTACAACGTCACCCTCACGTATTTGTGAGTCAGAGCCAAGGATAACGAGGCTTACAAGGTTTTCCTCAAGGTTAAGTGCCATTGCCATCTCTCCGCCTGAAAACTCTACAAGCTCATTACTCATACAGTTGTCAAGTCCCTTTACCTTGGCAATACCGTCACCAACCTCAACTACGTAGCCGGTTTCCTTCTGCTCGGTCTTGTTTGAATAATTTTTTATCTGGTCTTTTATAATTTTACTGATTTCATCAGATTTAAGCTGCATAATTTCACCTTCTATCAATATAGCCGAAACTCCGCCGTATCAGGCGGGTTCGGATTACTTCGCTTCGGCTGAAAGCTGTGCCTTTATGGCGTCAAGCCTTGCACGCACGCTCGCATCCGTCTGCGAATTTTCAGTTCTGATTATAAGCCCTCCCAAGATGCTTTCATCAACTTTAAGGTCAAGAATAACCTTCTTCTTTAAATCATCGGAAAGTTTCCTGGTAAGTTTTTCCCTGAGTGCCTCACTTAGCGGAAAAGCTGTTATTACCGTTACATTTTCAATGTTATATTTTTTGTTGTAAAGCTTTTCAAAATTTTTTACACATTCTGAAAAAAGATGTGTACACTTCTTTTCGCAAAGAATTTTAATAAAGTTTTTTACATATTCACTTACATCCCCGAAGGCTTCATCAATCAGGGAAAGCCTTGAAGAAAGAGGAAGAGTGGGTGAGTCAAGAAGCGGTGCGTAATCAGCGTTTTCAAGAAAAACACTGCGCAAAGCTAAAAGCTCATCCATAGTTTCCGAAAGTAAATTTTCCTCGTCTGCTAAAGAAAAGAGAGAGGCTGCATAAACAGAGGAAAGTGATTTCACTTTTCCTCACCGGAGCTTTCTATAAACTCCTCAACGAGCCTTTCGTAGTCCTTTTCGTTTATATCCTTTTCAATAACCTTTTCGGCTACGGAAACGGCAATGGATGCAATATCCTTCTTTATTTCGCTTACAGCATTGAGTTTTTCGCGTTCAATTTCCTTTTGTGCTTTGAGAATTGAGGCAGATGCCTTCTGCTGTGCCTCAAAAACAATCTGTTCACCTTTTTTGTTTGCGGCATCTGTTGCATCCTTCATAATGCGCGCGGCTTCTTCCTTTGCCTCAGAAAGCTTTTGTGTATATTCGCCCTCGAGCTTTTCGGCGTTTTGCTGAGCGCTCTCTGCCTTTTCGTACATAGAGCCGACCTCGTTTTCACGCTCTGCAAGCATTTTCATAACAGGCTTAAAAAGAAGCTTTTTCATTACAAACATAAGGATAATTAAGTTTATCCAGGTAAATATAATTGTCCAGGTGTCAATTGATACAAATTCCATAGAGGTTCCCCCTTTTTTATAATTTACGGGCGGTGTTTGTCACCGCCCGACAAACTTAAAATCAGATGAGGGGATTTGCAAAGAGAAGAATCATTGCAACAACGAGTCCGTAGATACCTGTTGATTCTGCAACGGCACAACCAAAGAGCATTGTTGATGTAATGTCACCCTTTGCCTCGGGCTGACGGCCAACTGCCTCTGCAGCCTTACCTGCTGCATAACCCTGACCAATACCGGGTCCTATACCTGCAATCATTGCAAGACCTGCGCCTACTGCTGATGCAGCACGTACAATTGCTTCTGTCATTTCCATAATAAATACCTCCAAATGTTTTATATAATTAAAAATTATTATTCGCTTTGTGCTTCATTTGCACCGCCTACATAAACCATCGTAAGCATTGATATGATATAAGCCTGTAAAAAGCTTGTGAATACGTCAAAATAAATTGAAAGGAAGGCAGGAATACCTACCTGTAAAATCGGGATAGAGCCGATTACGGGTATCCACCCAATGAGTAAGCGGCTTACCGATGCAAGTGCATAATAAATGAGTGATGTAATTACAATACCTGAAGCAATGTTTCCGAAATGACGGAAAGCCATTGATATGGGGTTTGCGATTTCACTGATAATATTGAGCGGTGTTAAAAAGAAAACCGGCTCACTAAAGCCTTTAAGCCAACCAAAGAAACCCTTATTTTTAATATTAAAAAATTGAATTAAAAAGAATGCAATAAGTGCAAAGCCTATTGTTGTATTAAGGTCGCCTGTAGGAGCACGAAGTCCGGTAAGTCCCAAAAGACTGCTGAGCATTGAATATGCAAAGAGTGCTCCTATATAGGGAAGGAAAAACATATTGTTTTTTCCCATAGTTTCCTGGAGTAAATTTGAAAGCATGCTAACAAGCTTTTCTACTGCAATCTGCCTTCTTGACGGATTGCGTGTTGAAAGATTTCTTCCCAGAAAAAAGCAGACAAGAGAAATAATTGCCACAACAAGCCAGCCGTTAACAATTGTTTCAGTTATGTGTATTCCGCCCAAAATGGGAATAGTAAAAAATATTTGCGGTCCGCTTACCTGCGGAGCGGGAATAGGTGCGTTCAAGAGTTTTCACTTCCTTTATTTTTATGAGAAGATATAATGTTAAAAAGATTTATTAAGTGAACGGCAAGGCGGGGGAAGAGAAGCGGTATAATTGCCGCCCAGAAATGTATAGCCTTAAATCTTGCCGCAACAATTACCATTGCCGCTGTAAGAAGAAGTCTTACATTATAGCTTCCTGCCATATGCATTTGCGCTCTCTTCTCGCTGCGGTTAACACTTTTTTGGACACTGTAAGCAAGATAAAAGAAGTTTGCGCACGCAAAGGTGCAACCATAAAGTGTACCTACTATAATATCACTGCGGAGGGATAAAAATGCAGTAAATGCAATAAATTCAATTATACCGAGTAAAAATACTATACCGCTTACCAAAAGCGCATCTTTATATACACTGTTTTTCATTTGTTTTTCTCCTTGGGGTCTGAATTTTCAAGCTCCTTAATGCTTTTTATAAAGGACAGAAAACCGCTCCCTGCGCCTAATATTACACCGACAACCATTATGCCGTTTCCAAGAGAAAAGGTCTTTTTAAGCCACATTGCTATAAGTATCCATAAAAGAAAGCTTACCACAACACTTAAACCAAGCTGCGTAAATGCCGAAAGAGCCTTTATCAGTTCACGTTTCATCAGAGCCACTCCACAGGGCGGCAGCTTGTGATGCCGAAATGATACAAAATAGCATCGGTAATTCTTCTTGATGCGTTTCCGTCGCCATAGGGATTTACCGCAACACTCATTCTGTGATATTCGTTTTCGTCTGTAAGAAGCTGTGATGTGAGTGAATATATAATATCCTCTTCAGTTCCTGCAATTTTTACTGTGCCTGCCTCTGCAGCCTCGGGACGCTCTGTTTCGCCCCTCAAAACGAGGACAGGTTTACCAAGTGCAGGAGCCTCCTCCTGAAGTCCGCCTGAGTCTGTAAGGATAAGATGTGCCTTGTTCATTGCATTGTGAAGAACATCAACATCAAGTGGGTCTACAAGGTGAACGCGCGGAATATTACCGAGGATAGAAAACGCAACCTCACGCACGGCAGGGTTAAGGTGTACGGGGTATATAAGCTCAACATCAGGGAAGTCGCGCACTATGCGTGCAACAGCCCGACAAATATTTTCAAGCGGTGCACCTAAGTTTTCCCTGCGGTGTGCTGTCATAAGTATAACTCGCTTTGATAAATCTATTCCTTCAATGGGAGTTCCTGCAAAGGAGAAATCACGCTTGATGGTAGTTTTGAAGGCGTCAATAACAGTATTTCCCGTTACAAAAATTGTGTCAGGGTTAACACCCTCATTTATAAGGTTAGCCCTGTTGTTTTTTGTAGGAGAGAAGTGAAGGTCTGAAATAACACCTGTAAGTCTGCGGTTTATTTCTTCGGGAAAGGGGAAGTATTTGTCATACGTACGAAGACCTGCCTCAACGTGACCTACCTTTACCTGATTATAATATGCGGCAAGACTTCCTGCAAAGGTTGTAGATGTATCGCCGTGAACGAGTACAAGGTCAGGCTTTTCCTGACGGAAAACCTC
>JAFSBF010000111.1 GCA_017441965.1 Clostridia bacterium
AATACCCCTCTTAAAGCTTAAAAATCAAAAGCTTGATAAGAAAGACCGTGTAAAATATGTAACACAAATCCTTTATGACAAATGCAAGGAGCTTGGAAAAGAGCTTATCGTGCGTACCTTTGCAAGCATTGACGAGGACTATGAAATGATGCTTCATGCATTTGAGGAGATTTCTCCGGAGCTTCTGGTTATGGATAAGTGGACGCAGTTTGACTGGAGCCTGACTGCGCCGCATAATCAGTTTTTTAATAAGGTTAAGAATAATCCACTGTTTATTGAAACGGATATTTTCGGGGAATTTTTCGGCAAGGGCAGATTGCCGCTTATGCTTAAAAAGCATATAGTAGAGAAATTCAGCTATTGCGAGGCGTTTAACCCCGTTGGCTATGTATCCAGAGTTGACAGAGGAATACAGCACCCGTTCGGTGGAGTAAATGAGGTTAATATCAATATAATGAACGCCTGTATGAAGGGCGAGGATGTTGACGGTGCGATACTTGATTTCTTCGGGGAAAAATATCCAAATGCTGCCGAGGAAGTAATGCAGCTTATGGAGCGGACAGAGGACATACTCCGTAAGATTATATATCTTAAAGGATATTATTTCAGCGAGCTTAGTGAATTTCCAACTCTGAATCATTCCAAAAATCATTTCTATTTTGAAATGATGCGTGATGATTATGCTATTGCATCAGATGAGTGGTTTATCCCCCGTAACTGGGAGAGGGGAACTATAGACAGTGTGCTTGCCGAAAAAACGGAAGCGGCAGAGGAAGCACAGATGCTTTTAGAAAAGCTTGAATGTATAAAAGACAGAATTGATAAAAAAGAGTACAAAAATCTTTGGACAAAATTTGCTAATCTTAAATACACTGCAGCTATATTTAAAGAGCTGACAAGCTGTTTCCTCTATTATGCAAAATATTTTGAAACGGGTGAAACGAAATACAAAGAATTGCTCCTTACCGCAGTAGAAAAAATGTGTGCACTTAATTGCGAGGGAAAAAATCTGATTGGAAAAAAATTCTACTGCACACAGCTTGATATGCACGATTATTCAACAGATAGTGCCGAGCTTGTGGAGGATTTTAGAGCAGAATTAATTAAGACTCTTGAAATAGAGGAGAGGAAAACAACTCAGTTCCGCACGGAAAATCTTATTGATTATATTGTGTGCGGAGGCTGTGCGGAGGGGCACAAACTGAAAAAAGAGGTGTGCTTCAGTGATGCAATTTTAGTGGACGATGATATCTGCCGTGTTCCCGGAAACAAGCGTTGGAGTATGGTCAGCACCCATGGCTGGTTCAGTTATGAAATAAAGATTGCAGCTAACAGCGAAAATACAATTTGCGTAACCGCTGGAAGTGAAAGCGATACTCTCAGTATTATTGTTACAATAGGGGATGACGAGCATATTGTAGAAGAAAAAGTGTACGGTAAAAAAGAACTTCTGTTTACATACAAGGAAACAGAGGGAAAGAACACTGTACGCATACGCATTGACAGAAATTGCGCAGATACACCATATATATACTCGATCACAGTCAGATAATTTGATATGATATTCAAAAAAAAGATAGGAGTAAAAAAATGGCATACTATATGGAAAATATGACAGTACGTGATATGGAAATTGCACTTACAAAGACAAAAACTGTGATTATACCGATTGGTATTGTTGAACAGCATGGTTACCATCTTCCACTCAGTACCGATATATATAATGCTGTAGAGGTTCCAAAAAGAGCCGGGGAAAGACTTAATGCTGTTGTTGCCCCTTCTGTTAATTATTGTTATTCGGGAGGAGAGCTTTTGGGGACGGTAAATGTTAATCCAAATGTGTTTGGACTTTACATATGTGAAATATGTGAAGAGTTTTTCAAAATGGGATTTAAAGATATTGTACTTTATATGGGACATGGTGGCACGGATAACCGAAAAGCTCTTGAAAATTCACTGCAAATGCTTTTAAAACGCAATCATAAGCGTGCAGAAGAAGTTACAATATCGATGATAGAATGTGACCAGACATCACCGTCTTGGCGAGAAGGCTTTGTAATGGAGCCTGAACACGATTTCCACGCAGGTTTAATGGAAACATCTGTAATGCTTTACTGGCATCCGGAGCTTGTTCGTGATGAAATAGTTATGGATGAAGAATCTATTTCCAAAATGATGCGTACTGATTGCGATTGGTTTGAAGTCAAGGAAAAAGTAATTGACCATGAGTATATCATTCCGCATGCAAAGCAGAGGGAAGAAATAAAGGTAGGCGTTATGGGATTACCCGAAAAAGCAAGTGCGGAGCTTGGCAAAAAGCTGAGCGAGGAAATGGTAGATTATCTTGTCAGCTATGTCGGGATGCTTAATACGAATAGAGAAAAGCGAGGAATCTTATAAATGGAAAACAGAAAAATGATACAGGGAATATCGGTATGTAACCCTATTGATGTAAAGAGGGACTATCTCCTTCATACGGTTGATTATGCAATAGAGCATAAGCTTGACCATATACAGTTTATTGGACCAATACATAACCCTGTAAAGGGGAATATTGACGGTATGACAATTTACCGCAAATACAGCCCCTTCAACGATTCAAAGGATATTGAATTTGCGCAAAAAACAATGGAATATGTAAATGAAGCGTGCCACAAGGCACACGATGCAGGGATAAAAACCTATGTATGGCATCACGAGCTTGAAGTGCCGCCGAATTTTATTGATGTTTATCCTGAAATATGCAATTCCTACGGCGATGTTGAGGTAACACATCCAATTATCCGTGATTTTCTGGAAAATAAGCTTCAGGACTTTTTCAGTGAATATCCGCTTATTGACGGAATTATACTGACACTTCACGAAACGAGAATACCCCTCTTAAAGCTTAAAAATCAAAAGCTTGATAAAAAAGACCGTGTAAAATATGTGACACAAATCCTTTATGACAAATGCAGGGAGCTTGGCAAGGAGCTTATTGTGCGCACCTTTGCAAGTATTGATGAGGACTACGAAATGATGCTGAGAGCTTTTGAGGAGATTTCGTCGGAGCTTTTGGTTATGGATAAGTGGACACAATTTGACTGGAGTCTGACGGCACCGCATAATCAGTTTTTTCGAAAAATCAAGAAAAATCCGCTTTTAGTAGAAACGGATGTTTTCGGGGAGTTCTTCGGAAAGGGATGGCTTCCACTTATGCTCAAAAAGCATATCAAGGAGAAGTTTGGCTACTGTGAGTCCTTTTCTCCTGTAGGATATGTGTCACGTATTGACCGAGGAACACAGCATCCCTTCGGAGGAGTTAACGAGGTCAACATCAACATTATGAATGCGTATATGAAAAACGAAGATGTTGACAGTGCGATTTTAAACTTTTTCAAGGAAAAATATCCAAATGCAGCCGAAGATGTAATGCAGCTTATGGTGCCGACAGAGGATATACTTCGTAAGATTATATATCTTAAAGGATATTATTTCAGCGAACTCAGTGCATTTCCCTCACTCAATCATTCGAAGAATCATTTTTATTTTGAAATGATGCGTGGCGATTATTGCATCGCATCTGACGAATGGTTTATTCCCCATAACTGGGAAAGAGGAAGTCTTCGCAGTGTGCTTGAAGAAAAGGCGAGTGCGGCAGAGGAATCGGCAGTGCTTCTTGAAAAGCTTGAAAACCTGAAGGAAAAGATAGCAGAAGAGGACTATAATGCTCTGTGGGAAAAGTTTGCAAATCTTAAATATACTGCAGCCATATGGAATGAGCTTACAAAATGCTTTGTCCATTATGCAAAATATTTTGAAACGGGTGAAAGTAGCTACAGGCAAATG
>JAFSBF010000112.1 GCA_017441965.1 Clostridia bacterium
ATAATCGCCGTCGCTGATATTTAAAGCAATATAAGCTGTCTTGCCGTTCTTTTCTCTTTTATAGAGGAAAGTCTGATTTTTCAGATCAAGCTTAGAATAGGAGCCGCTCTGAATAACCTCGGACTGCTGACGGATGCTTCCGAGAGCCGCAATATGCTTAGCTAAATTATCGTTTCTTTCGGGGATATTGTTTAAATCAAGGCAGGGTCTGATCGCATCGTCTGCACTTTCTCCCGAGCCCTTTGCACCCTTTAATCCGAATTCACTTCCGTAATAAACCGACGGAACGCCGTACATTGTGTACATCATTGTATAGCAGCATTCAGCGTGGTCGGGATTTTTAAGCACGGAAGCAAGACGTACAACGTCGTGGTTATCAAGGAAATTGTACATATATGTGTTGCCGTACTGACCCATCTGATATTCGATGGAGTGTGCAATTTCAAAATAATTCCTGTCGTTATGTGAGGAATAAATTCCCTTATAGCACTGGTAATTGGTTACACAGTCAAACATTTCGGAGTTAGCCCAGCGAGCATAATTTCCGTGGATAATTTCACCCATAAGCCAGAAATCAGGCTTGATGCTGCGTGTGAAGCTGTGTACACGCTTTATAAATTCATCCCTCAGGCAGTCGGCAGCATCAAAGCGAATTCCGTCAATACCCCATTCGTCTATCCACATTTTTATTGCAGAGAGCAGATAGTCAATTACCTCATCATTCCAGAGGTTGAGCTTGACCAGATTATAGTGACCGTTCCAGCCTTCATAAGAAAAATTGTCCCCCTCAGGTGAACGTCCGCCGAAGTTTACGCCAGCAAACCAGTCCTTATAGCGTGAACCCTGTCCTTTTTCACGGAGATCCCTGAACATCGGGTTATCTCTGCCCACGTGATTGAACACGCCGTCAAGGATTACTCTTATTCCATTTTTATGAAGCTCATCGCAAACAGCCTTGAAATCATCGTTTGTTCCAAGACGTCTGTCAATTTTTGTATAATCTATTGTATCATAGCCGTGTTTTACAGATTCAAAAACAGGACCGAAGTAAATGGCATTAAAATTCATACCCTTGATATGGGGAATCCAGTCAATAGCCTTTCTTATTCTTGCAACAGGCTCAGCGGAAGCTTCAGAAAGATATTTTTCACAGCCGCAGAAGCCCAGTGGATAAATATGGTATATATTTGCTTTTTCAATCCAATGTGACATTTTATATTCTCCTTTAATATTCATCTTCATCTTGTTATTATAACACATTTTATTATTTTTGTCTACCCATTTATTATATAAAATGAAATACAACATATAAAATATGCACACACTTTTTGTCTAATTACAACAAATTTCATTATTTTTATTTAATAGTTGCCAAATCAGATTTAATTTGATATAATTATTGTAGTAAACAGATAGGAGTGTTAATTTTGACTCAGGAAAAAATAGACCGTATCAACGAGCTTGCACGTAAATCAAGAACGCCAGAGGGACTCACTGAAGAAGAAAAAGCCGAACAGACTGAGCTTCGCAACGAATTTCGTGCAGCATTCAAGGCAAATCTTGTTTCACAGCTTGAAAACATAGAGTTTGTTGACGAACCTAAGAAATAATTTTAAGCCGCTGACTTCTCTGTCAGCGGCTTTTAATTTACTTATAAAAACACCCTGCAAATTTCTTTGCAGGGTGTAAATTATTTTATCGTTAACTTAATTTCAATTGAAATTAGTCGATAACAACGAGGAGGTAGTCACCGCCGTTGTCAAGCTTGAGGTTAACGGAACCGTTGGACTTAACAGTTGCCTTAGCTTCAACTGTGAGCTTCTTACCGTTAGAAGAGAGACGGTATGCCTTAACTGTGCAGCCTGCACGCTTAGCGGAAAGCTTAACAGTAGCTGTAATATCGCCGCAGAGAGCACCATCTTCACCAACGCTGATCTGAGTTGTGCTTACAGCACCCTTATTAACCTTGAGAGCCTTGCTTCTGAGGGACTTGCTGATAGCGCCTGTGTTGTACTTGATGCCAACGTTGATGGAATCTGTGTACTTAACATCATCAGGGTTGATTGTAACGATAGAACCGTTGGAGTTAACAGCCTTGAGGATAACATCCTTGCTTACAGCAGCCTTGATAATATCTTCAGGAATTGTTGTAGCAGCGTTCATATCGATTGTTACAGTAGCACCAGCAGCCTTTGTCTTAACAACAGAGAGGATTCTGTTCCAGCCGCTCTTCTTGGAAGAACCGTAGATTGTTGGAGCATCAGGATCGATTGTTGTATTGCCTGTGTTGCCCATACCGCCCATGAGGTAGTAGTAGTAGTATGGATCCTGGCTATTGGATGTATCTTCCTTCTTTTCGTTTTCCTTAACGAGGTAGTCGTAAGAAGATTTGCCATCGCCGGAAGTATATGAACCTGTTAATGCATCGAAGTAGATCTTTTCAGAACCCTTAACATCATTGTAGTTGGATGTCTTGGAAGTACCTGTGTAGCCGCCGCCGTATACTTCAGCTGCGCTGATGGATGTATACCAGTAGTTGTTCTTACCAAGGTAAGAAATGTTGCTTTCGTTAGGAGTTCTGTAACCAGCAGCAGGTAACCAGGATGTCTTGGTTGTGCTTGTTGTATCCTTATCCTTGTTGTCTTCCTTCTTGCCGCCTTCTGTTGTGTTGTCGTTATCAGCCTTGCCGCCTTCGGAAAGAACGGAGAACTGAGACCAACGGTCGGAATCGAGGAGGTAGGACTTGATCTTCACGAGGTCAAGATCAGCAAGCTTTCTCTGTGTATCTGTAATGATTTCACCTGTAAATGCATAGCTTTCAGGGCTGTTGTACTGACCTGTTGTACGGTAGTATGCAAGTTCAACATTTGTAAAGCTTGCGCCAAACTTAGATGTGTATGTAGCACCCTGAATGTAGCCGCCAGC
>JAFSBF010000113.1 GCA_017441965.1 Clostridia bacterium
AGATTACAGCGAGCTTGATGAAGCTGCATCTGAAATTCCGATAGGCAGTGATGGGCTTGTTTTCCATCCTTATCTCAACGGCGAGCTTACTCCCTATGCAAACCCTGATTTGTGTGCTGATTTTGTTGGGGTGCGTGCATCGCATACAAAGGCGCATTTTACAAGGGCGGTACTTGAGGGCGTTGCAATGAGTATGCTTGACTGTAAAACTACACTTGACAGTATGAATATAGAACATAAAGACAGTGCTGTAATTATCGGCGGCGGCGGAAAAAGCCCTCTTTGGCGGCAAATGATTGCAGATGCACTCCAGATAAGGCTTGTAGAAATGAAGTATGCCGATTCTTCTTTTGGGAGCGCAATGCTCGCAGGTATTGCAATGGGAGTTTTTGATAATGCGGAAGATGCAATTTCAAAATGTAATAAGGTAGTAAGCGAAACTCTGCCAAATGCTAAAAATACTAAAAAATATAGAGAGCTGTTTAAAAAGTACAAAGCGATTCAAAAAGCGCTTGAGCCAATCTACAATGGTGAATACATATGAAAATATTAGTTTGCGTTAAGGTAATAAAAGGCGAAATAAATCCTTTTGACTCTAGTGCACTTGAATGTGCACTGCAGATGAGCAATGATGTAACTGTTGTCACTATGGGACATGGGAGTAATGAAGAAGTATTAAAGCCATTAACACGTCTTGGTGCAGAGGTGGTTTTAATTAGCGATAATGTTTTTGCAGGCTCAGACACATTAGCAACGAGCTATGTGTTATCTGCTGCAATAAAGAAAATGGAATATGACCTTATTTTGTGCGGCAGACAGAGTATTGACGGAGATACTGCTCAGGTAGGGCCAATGCTCTCAAAAATGCTGGGAATAAATCTTATAACAAACGCTGTCAGTATAGAAACAGACGGCTTGAAAATAACTGCGAAAACCCGTGCGGGAAAAGAAAACGTATTTCTTCCTGCTCTTGTAACTTTAGAGAGAAGCTATGTGCTGAGATTTCCAAGCATCTTTTCAAAACAAGGCAAGGTTACGGTGCTTGATAATTCCGTGATAGGTTGTGATGTAGAAAAATGCGGGATTAAAGGCTCGCCGACAAGGGTATTAAAAACTTTTGAAAATGAACATGGAAAAAGAAATTGCACGTTCATTACGCTTGATGAGCTTTTACCGCTTATAGAAAAACTGAAAGCACAGCCAAGAAGTAATGAAAAAAAGTCACTTTCCTCTCAAAAACTTAAAAGCGTGTGGGCAGTGGGGGAAGAGGTTTTGGAAAAAGCACGTGAAGTTTCAGAGGAGGTTATCATGATAGAAAAGCTTACTCCTGAGGAAATCTCCGAGCGTGCATTAAAGGATAAGCCTGATGTAATACTGTGGAATGCGGATCTATGGGGGAGAAAGAATGCCTCGATTGTGGCAGCAATACTAAACACGGGACTGTGTGCTGATTGCACGGAACTTGAAACAGACGGTGATAACCTTATTATGTACAGACCTGCACAGGGCGGAAGCATATATGCTAAAATTAAATGCCTGAAAAAGCCGCAAATGGCAACGGTAAGAACGCAAAGCAACTCTTCTGACATTATAGTTGCGGCAGGAAAAGGCGTCGCAGATAAAACAGAGAAGATACAGAATTTCGCAAAAGAAATCGGTGCAGAGCTTGCATCATCAAGAGGACTTGTGGATATGGGAAAAGAACCCTATGAAAGTCAGGTAGGCTTAACGGGGAAGGTAGTAAGTCCGAAAATATACATTGCAATAGGAATATCGGGTGCAGTGCATCATACCTGCGCAATTGAGGGGGCAGATATGGTTATTGCAATCAATCCTGATAAAGACGCACGAATATTTGAATATGCAGACTATGGAATATGTACGGCTTTTTAAAGATTAAAAAACGGTTTACGCTTACTGAAAATAAGTATAAACCGTTTTTTCAGTGTAAGATTATACAAAAAACGGACAAATATGTACATTGATATTTAAGCTGAATAAATATAAAATTACAGTGTAATAAAGTAATAAAAAAGGGGATTCGAGTTATGGAAAAGATGCTTGGCGTAATGCTTGATTGTTCAAGAAATGC
>JAFSBF010000114.1 GCA_017441965.1 Clostridia bacterium
ATTCAATATCTGCGCTTACCTCATAATCGGTCCATTCGAGACCGCCCTCATAAACAGATGTTGTTCTGCCCGTATCTGCCTTTCCCTGCCAGTATGCACCGTTTGACACCTGCCATTTTCCGTCGGTGGAGGTTAGGAAATGGTCAGCACCCTTTTTAAAGTCAAGGGAGAGCATAACCTCATGCTCAGCTTCTTCCTCGCCTAAAACTATTTCCTCCCCTGAAAGAGCAGCGTATATGCCCATATTCCATTTTCCGCTGCGGCTCTTTCCGTTAAAATCTTTATTATCAAGCAGCATTATGCTTTCATCGCTGCATACAAATTCGCCCGGTAATGCCTGTGCACTGCCTGCAGCAACACTTCCGTTCATTAATCTCCAGTCATCGCCCTCACTGACAAAGTAGGGATTTTCAAAATAACTGTTCTTTTCCATTATTTGCGGATATGCATTATAATAACAGTTATAATCAGAGCTGAATTTTGAAGGCTCCTTCTCATATAAAATCGCATCTTGGGCGGTGTTCATAAAAATATTATTTCTTATTAAAACATTCCTGTTTGTACCTTTAAACTCAGCTGCACTACGCATACCATCCACAATATTATTGTAAATGCATAAATCTGTCACATTTTCGCCCTGTATTCCTACTGCTTTTTTATTTGCGTTATCTGAATAGATAACATTGTTTGAAACAGTACATTTTTTAATTCCGTCAGCCATGCCACCTAAAACAACTGCCGCATCTTCAAGGTCTTCATCGGGAATTATACTGTTTGCACTGATATTAATATTCTCTGCACCATTTACACAAAAAGTGTTTTTACGCTGTGCTTCAAAGCTGTTTCCCTTTATTTGTATGTTTTTACCGCCAATTACAGTCAGCGCATTTTCACCACCTGAAAAAGAGCAGTTTTCCACACTGACATTCTCTGCATTGTTTATCGTCATTGCATTTTGCACTGATGAAAATACACTGTTCTTTATCCGTGAACCGTTACCGCTGACACACAAAATTGCTGCCTTTGCATTTTTACCGTGCGTAAACACAATATTTTCTATTGTTATATAATTTGAGGCTTCGGGTATTTCAACCGACGCATCATTTTCAACAACAATATTTACATCAGCACCGTATTTTGCCCTGAATACAAGCGGTTTTTCTGCGCTTTCACCACTGTTTTTGAAAACGATTGAGTTATCCACGTTATATGTGCCCTCGTCAATAATAACAATTGCATTGCCGAGTGCTTCCTGTGCCGCCTTCAACACAGAGTTCCAAGGCTTTTCATATGTACCGTTACCGCCTTCCCTGCCGTCTGCTGAAACATAATATATCTTTTTATCAAGCTTTTGAATAATTGTCCCTCGGCTATCCCTATACGGAACATAAAGTGCATTTAAAATAACTGTTGCAGCCTCTTCGCGTGTAATATATTCCTCAGGGCGTTTGTCAACATCTGACGATATTCCAAGCAATGCTGCCTGCAAAATATAGTCATCGGGATATTTAAAATCCGCTTTTCCGTATTCTAACAGATTTACAACTATTTTAACCGCCTGTGCAAGCGTAACGTTGTCGTCAGGTCCGAAAAGCCCGTTATCATATCCGGATACAATATTCTTTTTTGTCATAATGGCAACACTTTCTGCCGCCCAGTGATTTTTTAAATCACTGAATTTATTTTCCGCATGCTCACCCTTAAAAAGCACACGGGTTAATATCGTTGCAAACTCCGCCCTTGTAAGGAGCTTTTCAGGGTTAAGATTTCCCGCGGTATCTCCCTTTAAAATATCCATTTCAAAAAGTACATCTACTGCCTTTTCAGCATTTGGCAAAGAAATTTCTGTTTCCTTTTCTCTTGCCGAAGCACTTAAGCAAGTCAGCATTACACAGCCTACAAGAAAAAACGAAAGTAATTTTTTCATCTAAAGCTCTCCTCCCCGTTATTGTGCGTTATATATACCTATATCCCACTTTTCGTCACGCGGATTTCCGTCAAAATCAACCAAATCAACCTTTACTGTCGTACCGTCAAAGCAGCTTACTATTTCTTCGGGAAGCTCTGCGCCTGCATTAATTGCACTGCTTCCGTTTTGAAGATGCCAGTCATTTAAAATATTGACAAATTTGGGGTCGGCAACACTTCCGCCGATTTTGGCGCCTTTATTTACTTTGAAATAAAGATTGTTCTCTATTGTTGGATTTACAGGATCATCCTCAAACCTTATTCCCTCTTTAGCGTCAACTACTATATTATTTTTAATAACGGGATTTAAGTTTATGGGGTCCCATTCCCAACCCGTCTGTAAACCGTTTGAGTTTACAAGCGAAATTCCTACATCTGCGCCTATAGATAAATTATTAAATGCATATGAATCCTTCGTTCCCATAAAATAGTATGCTACTGGAATAAGTCCCTGCTTTGCCGAAATAACAATGTTATTATAGAATAAACTTGAATAAAGCTGATAACCTACATCCTTACCCTTTATAAGATTACCATCTGATGAGCCGCCGATTGTAACGCCCGCTATCATCATTGAAACCGTATCGTTTCGCACAATATTGTTGTAAACAAGGGTATTGTTTGTGTTACCCTTTATCATTATTCCTACACGACCGCTGTCATAAAACTGATTGTTTCTGATAATGCAGGAAGAGCATCTCATAAGGTCGATACCCTCGTGCTTTGCACCCTGCACTATATTATCCTCAACAAGCACGTGTCTTGCTCTGCCGAGCTTTATTCCTTCTTCATATACGTTCGTGCATTTATTACCTGTAATTTCACAATAGCTTCCTTCGCATCGAAGTAAAATATCAGAGGTTTTTCCTGCGTCACTTTCCTTTGCAGTTTCCTCCTGTGTAAAGTGGAAATCACGAATGTTGATGTATGACTGCTCCTCGGCTATTCTCAGCTTTGTGTTAAGTCTGAGCACCTTTGTATACTTTATAACTGCGCCGTGCTTGTTCCTCGCCTTTATTGTAATGGGCGCACCCTCTTTTCCGTTGTAACGAAATACAGTTACGTTATCTTCAAGGTATACACCATCTTCAAATATAGCTGTTGAGCCTGCCTGCATTGTTCCCGCTGCTTTTTTAAGGGTTTTCCACGGTTTATCCTCTGTTCCGGGGTTAGCGTCCGAGCCGTCAGGGGAAACGTAATATATTTTTTCACCGAGCATACTAAGAAGTGTTTTTCCGTCTGCATTTTTTGTATAAAGCGCAGATAAAACAAGCTGTGCCGCCTGACCTCTTGTAAGCCTTTCACCAGTAAAGCTAATTTCCTTTACAAAACCAAGTTCTGCACCCACAGCAAGATAGCCTATTGTCCAGCCACCCTTTTTCTCTGCTTTCTCTCCGTATCCGAGTGCTTCAACAAGAATTTTTACAGCCTGCTCGTAGGTTATAAATTCTTCGGGGGCAAAGCAGGAATTACTATGCCCTGATATGTACTTCTTATCGGCAATTACCTGTATTTCACGTGCCGCCCAATGCTCTTTTTCCACATCTGCAAAGATTTGCTTTGCAACCGTTGCCTTAACAATATGATCAATCGACATAAGTCTTGTCATAATAACGGCAAATTCTGCACGTGTTATATTTTCATTAGCACGAAATGTCCCGTCAGGATAGCCGTGCATTATTCCAAAGCCTGTAATCTCATTAATTTCCTTTTCGTAAGGAGACGTTGCGGCATCCGCATACGTAACTTTCGATGGTTCTTCATACGGTTCATATTCCTCTGTTTCCTCCGCACCAAAATCAAGTGCATAAACAGGTAAAAAATTAAAAAGCAATATACACGCCAGTAAAATTGCAAGCATTTTTCTCACGTTCAACTACATCCTTTCTCAGTTCTTCACAATATAATTATATACTGCCCGCTCTTATGAAGTAAAGTGACAAAAGTTCCTATATCACTGCCACTTCTACGCTTTATAATCTATATCTATTACGGCATTATTTAAGTGTTTCATTGTTTTTTAAATCATACACAAAAAAGCCTACTCCGCTACCCGGCCTTTCTCCTCTGCACAAAAGGTCAGCATAAGCTTTACGAAGTGATGAATTTCTCGGAAGCTCTTCACACGGAAGCAAATATTTATCTCCAAAAATGCGCCACATAATACGGT
This sequence comes from Clostridia bacterium, assembly GCA_017441965.1. Lineage (GTDB taxonomy): Bacteria > Bacillota > Clostridia > UMGS1883 > UMGS1883 > UMGS1883. The sequence goes on from JAFSBF010000114.1 coordinate 4,139, forward strand.
TATCAGGATATTCATAGCTTTTTATAAGCTTGAAATCATCCATAAATGATACTATGTTTGACCTTTTATCAAGTATCTCCTTGTTTTTAGGATATAAAAGCCACGAGTCACACCGAAACAGTGAAATCTTAAAAAACTCATATGCACGTCTGTAAGAATCAAGGCGCGTGTATGCGTCAAAGGGTCTTCCGTTTGACGGAATATGTATGCTTATAAATTCATCGCCATTTGTAACTGTCCTTCCTCCAATATGAATATCCTCTCCGTCATAGATTCCGGTGTTATAGCACATTCTTCCGAGCGTGAATGTTTTCATACGGAAAACGCTGCTAAACCAACCTGCGGAAAAAATCCCCCAAACACCATGAACATTAAAGCACTCCATCATTTTACAATGCAAATCCGCCATATTTTCACGCCAGAAATCTTCATCAAATCCCGATTTCAGATATTCCTTTTTAAGCTCTTTGGAAAGACAAATATAAAACAGCAGCTTTGCAGTGTAAAAGCTTTGCCCTTTACGCTCGGCTATCTGAAAAAGCGGTCCCTTCTCCCCGTCTACATTTATCGTTTCATCATTGTAAAAATTTTCAAGCAGAAAAAGAAACTCCTTATCATCTTTAAACACTTCGTAGGCATTGCACACGCAACCTACTGCCTCTTTTGGAAAGCTTTGTTCCTGCATAAATTCACAGATATAGTTTTTCACATTTTCACGTCCTAAATTTATTCTTTTATTTTTGCAAGTTCTACACACATAAGCAAAAACGCGCCCATTCCGTGAAGGTCATTATCACTTGTAGGTCTGGTTATGTATTCTTCATATTCACAAACACTTGTGCCTATACAGGTGCCGCCTAAAATGATATTATCCCCTTCTTTTTTTACGCTATGCGACAATATTCCTTCAAACCCACGCGTTACAGTTTCCATATACTTTCTGTCAATTATATTCATTCTTATAGCCTTTGCCGCTGCATATACAAAAAGGCAGCTGCAGGAGGTTTCAATCCAGTTTTTGGGGTCTGCAACTTTATCAACAAGCTGATACCACATACCGCTTTTGGGGCACTGATATGTAAGAACCGCTTCCAGCACTTCCTTTTCAATCGCTATGAGTCTCTCATACTCGGGATGTGTTTTGGGCATAAGCTCTAAAATATCGAGCATTGCAACAACATACCAACCAAGTGCCCTTCCCCAAAATTCCTTTGAAAGACCTGTTTCTTTATCAGCCCATCCTACTACTCTTGAACAATCCCATCCGTGGTATAACAGCTTGGTGTTTTTATCCTGCATATTTTCGTACATTAAAATTGCCTGCTTTGCCGCATTATCAAGAAAATAAGGTTCATTAAAATACTGCGTAAACATTGCCTGCAACGGGCCTGCCATATAAAGTCCGTCAAGCCACATCTGATCAGGATACCATTCCTTGTGCCAAAAACCACCTTTTTCATTACAAAGCCAGTTACGTATTATCGTTTTAAACAGCAAAAGCACGGTCATATATCTCTTTTCACTATAGCGCTCATATAACGGAAAAAGTAATATTCCTGCCATATAATCATCAATTGAGCCCTTTGCAAATCTGATAACTCCGTCTTCAACAATTACACTGTCAACCCAATCCTTAGTATACTTAAGATATTTTTCATCTCCGCATAACTCATACAGTTTCATCATTCCAGAAAGAAAAACCCCTGCATGATAATGAAAACCGTATACAGGCGGCAATTGTGGTGCCTCAAACTTATTCATCATAGTTTTGCAAGCTAAATGAGCATATTCAAGTGCTTTTTCTCTCATAATTGTTTCTCCTTTACAAATATCTTTATATAAATTATATAATGC
>JAFSBF010000115.1 GCA_017441965.1 Clostridia bacterium
CTTTGCAAGCTCTTTCATAAGGGTGTTGGTGGAATTTACACATTCATATAAATCTATTTTCGGGAGCTTATAAATAAGCTCCCTTTCAATATATTCTTTATTCATTTTAGTCACCGCTATCTTTTTAATGCACAATAGTGCTTCCCCCGATAAATTCACGTATTATAGACGTTGGGGGTACTGCGTATGTGTCCATTTCTTCAAAATAGGATAAAAGCTGTATAAGCCGCCTTGCACGGCTGTAATACTCACTTTTTTCATCTATATTCATAAGAAGCTCCATTGCAGGCTTTTTAAGCACCGCAAGCTCGTAAACAAGCGATGAATTAAATACCTGGTCTGCCTCACTCTCAAACGGGAAAATATATTCCCTCTCACCTCTTCTGACACTTCCCCAAAGCTTGAAAGTACCTTCTGCACTCGTATTTCTGTAGGCGGCATCACGTACCATTCTTCGTAACAGACGGTTGTCAGTAGGTGAAAAGGCATTATATTCATCAAGGCACAGACTTGTCAGTGCGCTAAGATATATTTTATACTTATTCTTTCTTTCAACCTTGCTTGTAAGAAGCTCGTTAAGTGCGTGTATTCCCTCCGCAATTATAATCTGCCCTTCTTTAAGAGAAATCGTTTTTCCCTCTACACGCTTTCTGATATTAAAATCATATTTGGGAATAGAAACACTCTCCCCGTTTGCAAGGCGTGAAAGATGCTCGTTAAAAAGCTTATAGTCAATGGACTCCACACATTCAAAATCCATTTCGCCTTTTTCGTCACGTGGCATACGCTCATCATCAACATAATAGTCATCAAGCGAGATTACGACAGGCTCAATATGATTGATTTTAAGGTGCAGACAAAGTCTGTTTGCAAACGTCGTTTTTCCCGATGCAGACGGTCCTGCGATCAAAATTATCTTTATTTCGGGACTTTCCTTTATTCTGTCTGCAATACTGCTTATACGCTTTTCGTGCAAGCCTTCTGAAAGATTTATAAGCTCAGTTCCCTTTCCCTCACGGATATATTTATTAAGGCTGAATATATCCGCTGCACCGATAGTTGTTATCCAGTCACGATAATCTTCAATTGCACGGTGCACTTTTTCCCCCGATTTAATTTCGGGAATTTTATCGATAGTATAGTTTGTGGGATATTTGAGTAAAAATCCGTCGTCATATACCCTTATTTCAAACTTTTCCACACTGCTGAGGCTGTATGCAAGCGGTTGATACATAATATGGTATCTTTTCGCAGTTTTGCAAAGTTTTATTTTCTCTACGGGAAGCAGCTCTATCTCCCCTGCACGCTTACTGTCACCGCAGGACGCAAAAATTTCTGCTGCAGCTACCTTTTTAACCTCTGTCTGCAGCATAGGATTATCTTCTTTTATAATGCTGTGCATTTTTTCTTTAATCTTTTCTATAAGAAGCTCCTTATTTTCGTCTTCTGCCTCTATTTCAAAATAAGTCGACTTATTTACAGATTGCCTTATGAAGAGGGCATTACACCCCTCAATCTGCTCCGCTGCGTGCAGTAAAACAAGGATAAGGGTTTCTTTATAAATCATATACCCTTCATCATTTTCTATGGTAATGGGTTCTACAAAATCATTTTCTCTTATCACATAATCCTTATCCTGTATAACATTATTAACCTTGCAGGAAAGGACGTTTTTTTCCATTTTAATGCTCTTTATATAATCTCCAAGAGTAATTTCTCCGTCAACAA
>JAFSBF010000116.1 GCA_017441965.1 Clostridia bacterium
AACTTTGACAATTTGCTCAGCACGCAAAATTCTGCATTGGGCGTAGATTACACTGAATTAACGTCCGATTCCGACATTTTGTCAGCATATAATAAGTTCAAGCCTTCGGGCACACTTACGAGAAAGAGCTTTTTGACCGCTTATGCATATGCGAGGCTCTTTGGACTTTCAAAAGGGGAGGCAGATGCAAGTAAGATTGATAAACTTATAAAGGAAACGGCGCGTACTGTTGATTTAGACCTTACTGCTTATAATAGTCTTTCCTCTGCGGCAAAGACAGAGCTTCTGGGCAGGTTTAATAAGGGAACTTATAGTGTAAATACCCCCACAGAGCAGTGTTTACAGTGGATGTGCCTTGCGGAGTCAAACAATTTAGCCGCAAATACGGCTGTTAATTACAAGGATATTTTGCTTAACAAATATTCATCTGTTTTAACCCTTGACAGTGACACGTATACAAAATTTAATGGCAATAATGATGCGGTGGTTACCGTAATGGGTAAAAAGCCGTATAACTCCATAGAAGATTTAGTTAAAGAAATTAAAGCTGCGGCAAATCCCCCCGTTATCATTCCCGAGGGCGGATATGATGACGGGGGCGGAAGTGGAGGCGGCGGTGGCTCCAAGAGCTTCGCAAACGAGATAGTATCGCCGCAAAGCACCTCGTTTTCCGATGTTCCCGCTTCACATTGGGCGTATGAGCCTATAAGCGAAATGCAAAAGGCAAAAATTATTTCAGGAAGAGATGAAAAGACCTTTGCCCCTGAGGATAATGTTACAAGGGCGGAATTTTCAAAAATTATTGCAGAGGCATTTTTTAGGGATGCAGAGGCAGCGGAAATAGCTTTTGGTGATGTAAGTGTAGGTAATTGGTACTTTACATATGTTGCAAAGCTTTCAAAGCTGCAGATTATAACGGGCGATGATAAAGGTAACTTTAATCCCAACGCACCTATAACAAGGCAGGATGCGGCAGTTATAATCAAGCGTACGTATGATAAGCTTCAGAAGAATGCTTTGAGTATACGTGAATATGCCGCCTTTCAGGATGATAATGCGATAAGCGATTATGCAAAGGATGCAGTAAAATCACTTTACTGCGGAGGAATTATAAACGGTATGTCAGAAACAAGCTTTATGCCCCAAAATAACCTTACAAGGGCGCAGGCAGCGATGCTTGTATATACTGTAATGAAAAAGTAAAGGAGTGGTAGAATGATTAAAAAAATAGCTTCAATAATTATCGTAACCATATTCATACTGACCACTCTGTCTGCATCAATTCCTGCATTTTCCGCTTCTGTAGCGGTAGTTGTGGGAAGCAGTGCGTACGGAATTGTTGACGGTCAGACAATAAAGCACATTCCGCATAATGTAAAGGTGGAAAAATTCCTTTAAAACATAAAGGGTGCATACGGAACATCCATTACAAAGGAGCTTTATGATGCAAACGGTGAAAACCTTGTAACAGATGGCTTCATTCAGGATGGTATGATTTTAAAAATAAAGGGGAAATTTGCAGAGGATAGCTATAATCTTAAGCTGACACCGATAGCAACAACGAGTAGCTTTTCATATTATTCGGAAAGCTCCCGTTCATACCCTGCACACGGAACAAAGGAATTTGACTATCCGCATAGCGGTGTGTATTGTGTCGAGGCTACTTATACGCCAAAGGCTACAAACTTAACCGCAACCTTTTACTACATATTTGAGGGTGAAAAGTACGAAACAGCATTTACTTTCAGAAATAACGGAACTGTAGGCGCAACTGCCGATGTTGCATATCCCTATGAAGCAGGGCGTACGTATCACATTACAAGCCTGATTGACCTTGATAACAAAAAAATCTGGCTTTACCTTAATGGTGAGCTTATAAGCAAGGATAAGGAAAACGGAGATGCAGACTCAACGCTTCGAAATGATCTTCCA
>JAFSBF010000117.1 GCA_017441965.1 Clostridia bacterium
ATCAGCAACACCGTCTGTTGTTACATCAAATTCCTCGTTTGCGTAGTAGGTAACAACTTCTTCTGTACCTTCAACTTTTACAGAAAGCTTAACAAAGCTCTTTCTTGAAACAATAGCCTCAACCTGACCCTTAACAGTCTTGTTTGATGCAGGATTTACAACCTCTATTGAATAGATGCTCTTACCATGTCTTACAACAACGATATCGCTCTGTTCAAGAATGTCTTTAAGCTCTGCCTTTTGTCCGTCAATGATAATCTTTACATCATCAGATACGATATAGCTTTCGTCGCTGCCGGTGCTGCTTTCAAAATCGATTACACCGCCATCGGTGTCAACCTTACTTACAACACCTGACACAACGCTCATATCAAGCTTATTCATAATTCTGTAAAGAAGAACGCAAACCTGCGCACGGCTTAAAGGAGCCTTGGCATCAAATACGATTGAGCCGTCATCCTTCTGCACGCCGTTCATAAAACCGTTTTCAACAACGTATGCTATATAATCTACAGCTTCGTCGGGAATTTCATCTACATCGTCAAAATCAAGCTTTGCCTTGTTTGCATCAGGAACATCCTCACCCATAAGATTAGAAAGAAGAATTGCTGCATCACTGCGGGGGAAAGCATCTGAATACTGCTCGTCAGCAAGATACTCACCTATTTTATCCTCATCCATAATTCCCTTATAGAGAAGGAATGCAAGCTCCTTCTTAAAGGAGTCATATACGCCAAGGTCAAGCTCCCCAAGCATATACTGATATTTCTCATAAGCAAAATCAGCAATCTTTGCATACTCTGCATTTGAATATCCGCTAACGCGTGAGAAAAGAAGCAGAGCCTCTATCTTGCTGACAGACTTATCAGGTTTAAATGTACCGTCTGTATAACCCTTGATAATTCCAAGGTTTGTCATTTCTTCAATCTGCTCGGCTGCCCAGTCGTGGTCGGGTGAAAGGACATCCGGAAAAGCATTAGCTGCAAATGCAGTTGATGCTACGCAGGTAATAATCATAGATAATGCGATAATAACTGACAGAAATCTGTTTTTCATTTCTATCGTCCTCCTTCCTATACTTAGTTATATGATAACACACTTATTTGCAAAGTGCAACATAAAAATACAAAAAAATGTGTGAAGTACACTATTTTTTTGTCAGAATTATACTATATTTAGTATTTTGTTTTCCCAACTGTTAAAATTACATATTTTAATTGAATTTGACGATTATTTATGATATACTACAAAGAAGCATACTGTGCTTGAAAGGATGAAATCTATGTTATGTACCAGATGCAACAAAAATGTTGCTGTAATATTTGTAACAAGGCTTGAAAACGGAAAAAGCATTAATGAAGGTTTATGTATGCCGTGTGCGAGGGAGCTTGGCATTAACACGATGCAGCAAATGGCAGGCGGCCTTGATATGGGCGATATGGAAAATCTCGAATCGCAAATGATGGATTTTTTAGGAAATGGTGAGAGTGAGGGCGAAGACGGTGATAATCCGTTTGGTAATTTCCTCGCCAACATTTTTGGCGGTTTTCCGCAAAAAGGCGAAAATCCCGAGCCTCAGAATACAGACGGCGTTAAACCAAAGGATAAAAAGCATAAGGAAAAGAAGAAAAAGCTTCTTGACACATACGGCACCAATCTTACACAAAAGGCACGTAATGGCGAAGTGGATATGGTTGTAGGACGTGAGAGGGAGATTGAGCGTCTTGTTCAGATACTTAACCGCCGCACAAAAAACAACCCTGCCCTGCTTGGTGAGCCGGGTGTTGGTAAAACAGCTATTGCAGAGGGCTTTGCAGAAAGAATTGTCAGTGGTAATGTCCCCGAAAAGCTTCTTGATAAGGAAGTTTATCTTCTTGATTTTACTGCAATCGTGGCAGGAACGCAGTACCGTGGACAGTTTGAGGCAAGGCTTAAAGGAATCATTGAGGAAACGAAAAAGCTCGGCAATATAATCTTAGTAATTGACGAGCTTCACAATATAGTTGGCGCAGGCGATGCAGAGGGTGCAATGAGCGCTGCAAACATTTTAAAGCCCGCCCTTGCCCGTGGTGAAATTCAGGTAATCGGTGCAACAACACTTACTGAATACAGAAAATTCATTGAAAAGGACAGTGCCCTTGAAAGAAGATTTCAGACGGTAATCGTAGAAGAGCCTTCCCCTGCAGAAACAATTGAGGTTTTACGTGGTATTAAAGGTTACTACGAAAATTACCATAAGGTTAAAATTTCTGACGAGGTCATAACCGCCGCCGTTATGCTCTCACGCAGATATATAACAGACCGCTTCCTCCCCGACAAGGCAATCGACCTTATTGACGAGGCGGGAAGCCGTGCAAATCTCAAAAACGCAATTTTAGCGCAGCTTGCAAAAACACAAAGAGAGCTTGACACCCTTCATTTGCAGATGGAGGAGCTTTCTTCATCAGAGGGCGAGCAATCCGAAACAGATTATGAGAAGCTTGCCCAATTTAAAACGCAGGAATGCAGCCTGAATGCACAGATAGAAAATCTGAGCATTCAGCTTGATGATGTTCACCTTACAACAGAGGATATTGCATATGTGGTTGAGGAATGGACGAAAATCCCCGTAAAAAAGATAACGGAGGCAGAAACACAGAGGCTTTTAAACCTTGAAGAAAGGCTTCATACACGCATTATCGGTCAAAGTGATGCCGTAAGTGCCGTAAGCCGTGCAATCCGCCGTAACCGTGCGGCACTTTCAAAAAAGCTGCGTCCTGCAAGCTTTATTTTCGTTGGCCCTACAGGTGTGGGAAAAACGGAGCTTGTAAAGCAGCTTGCCGCAGAGCTTTTTGATAGTGAAGATGCCCTGATAAGAGTTGATATGACGGAATTTATGGAAAAGCATTCTGTATCAAAGCTTATCGGTTCTCCCCCGGGATATGTAGGCTATGACGATGCAGGTCAGCTTACTGAAAAGGTCAGACGCAAACCATACTGTGTTGTCCTCTTTGACGAAATTGAAAAAGCACATCCTGATGTCCTTAATATTATGCTTCAGATATTGGATGACGGCAGGATTACAGACAGCCACGGCAAGGTAGTAAGCTTTGAAAATACAGTTATCGTTATGACGAGCAACGCAGGAAGTGACTGGAAGGGCAGCGGCATTGGATTTGCTGAAAGTATTTCCAAGCAAAACAAGGATAAGGTGCACCGTGCCCTCAAAGCTATTTTCCGTCCTGAATTTTTAAACAGAATTGATGAAATCGTGGTCTTTGACGAGCTTTCAAGGGATGAAATGTCAAAAATTCTTGATATAATGCTTGGCGAGCTTTCCGATATGCTTGACGGTAAGGGAATAAATCTTGCCATTGATGATGAGGTAAAAGACGTATTGGTTGACGAAGCTATAAAGGAGCATCTTGGTGCAAGGCCGCTCCGCCGCCTTATCAGCCGCAGAATTGAAGATAAGCTTTCAACTATGATTATAAGCGGTGCATATAAGGACACGATAAAAATTTCACAAAAAGACGGAGAGATTGTCTGTGAGTAAAAATATACTTTTCGTATATTCCGATATTCTTCAAAAAGAAACCCTTGAGCAGTGCGAAATTATATTAAGAGCCGCTTTAAAGCGTTTCAGAAAGCGTGCTGACATTACGTATATGCAGTTTGACTTTTCACCGCTGGGCTTCACTCTTTCGGAGAAAAAGCTTTTGTCGGCAATAAAAAATTCTGATGCAGTTATATGGGACTCATTTGAAGTACCACGTGAAAGCGAGCTTAATTTAGCAGTAAAAAGCCTCGGTGTTTTTGCCGAGGTTCACAACGTAGGTGCAAGCACGCTTCTTTCCCCTCTTTCACAAAGGCAGGTTTCATTTGACAGTGATATTCTATCTGCAACGCACTCGCTTTCCGAGGAAAACCTCAGAAAGGCTGCAAAGCTTGCCGCGACTTTCTCAAAGCAACAGAAAAAGTCTATTACACTGTGCTTTGATTATGAAAATACTCTTTACGGAAAAATACTTTGCCGTGAATTTGAAAAGGCTCTTCCTCTCTATGGAAGAATTGAAATGAGTGAGCTTTCTTACAATGAATTTTTGTGGAAGAGCGCATCATGTGTACCCGATTTTCCTCTTCTTCTGACGGGTGAAAAGGAGTCGGAGATTGTACGTCTTAATCTTTGTGCCCTGAAAAAATTTCCCATAGGCTACACTGTATGGCACGCCGACAATCTGCGTATTTATAGGAGAGAAAGTCTTCCGTATGAGAAGATGAATAATTCCCCTGTTGCAGGGCTTTTAATTGCCTGTGCAGAAGCTATAGATAAAGAGCTTGGATATAGAAATGTAGGGTTGCATCTTAGAAAAAGTGTTGCTCTTGCCCTTGAAAAGTACGCTTTCAGCCCGAAAGAGGATTTTGTAGATGAAGTTCTCTTTCTGATAAATTCACGTATAAGAAAGAAAAAGGAAAACTGATATGATACTCAAAATAAAGGACTTTGTTCCCGAGCATACATTTGAATGCGGACAGTGCTTCAGGTGGGAAAGGCAGCCTGACGGAAGCTACATAGGAATTGCAAACTCGCAGGTTGTGAAAATCAGCGCAAATTCTGACAATATAACTATTGACGGTTGCACAGATAAGGACTATGAGCTGTTCTGGCGGAAATATCTCGATATAGACCGTGATTATTCCCATATAAAGACATCCATAAATGTTAATGAAACAATGGATAAGGCAATAAAGTTTGGTAGCGGAATAAGAATTTTGCGACAGGATTTTTTCGAGGCGCTTATTTCCTTTATAATATCACAGCGAAGCTCTATCCCAAAAATAAAAAGCTGTGTGGATAAGCTCTGCCGCCTTGCAGGAGAGGAAATATGCTTTGACGGGAAAAAGTATTATACCTTTCCCGAGCCACATAAAGTTGCCGCCCTTTCCGAAGAAGAGCTTCGTGCAATCGGTGTCGGCTATCGTGCGCCCTATATTTTAAAAGCGGCTAAGGAGGTTGCAAACGGAAGTATAAGCGGAGAGGAACTCCAAAACCTCGACACTGCCGCTGCACGCGAAAGGCTTCTCAGACTTTACGGTGTAGGCGATAAGGTCTGCGACTGTGTTCTTTTGTTTTCACTTGGCAAATACGACCTCTTCCCCTCCGACGTATGGATAAAGCGTGTTATGGAGGAAGAATTCAAGACGAAGGCGGCAAAACATTCGGGCGAAAATCTTTTTGGCACATACAGTGGCTTTGCACAGCAATATCTGTTTTACTGGAGGAAATACAATAATGCTTAAAAACTTTTATGCAGATGCATATTTTAATAGAATTACAGACGTTACTGCAGAATTTCTCAATGAAAATAAAATAAAGGGAATTATCCTTGATATTGATAACACACTTATCGGGCACGATGTACCAATTCCCGATGAAACCATTCTACTGCATCTTAGGTATCTTGAAAACGCGGGCTTTAAGCTTTGTGTAGTTTCAAACAACCGCTATGAACGTGTAAAAAGCTTCTGCAATAAAATTGATGTAAAATATTTTGTATATGATGCCCTAAAGCCACGCAAAATGGGTTACGATTTTGCGGCAAAGGAAATGCAGCTTCAAAAAAATGAGATTGCCGCAATAGGTGACCAGGTATTTACAGATGTTTGGGGCGCAAAAAGGGCAGGCTGTCTTGCCATACTTACAAAGCCGCTTCATAAGGGCGGTGAAGGATTTTTTATTGCATTAAAAAGGCTTTTGGAGAAGCCATTTATAAAACCATACAAATGAGAGGAGAAAACAGTATGAAAAAAATTTTTGCTTTCCTTCTTTGCACAGTGATGATGCTTTCATCCGTTCTTTGTGCAAGTGCAACAGGTGTAGTTGTTGATGGTGTGGGTGTAGCCTTTAACGATAATTCAGGCTATCCGTTTATCGACGCAAACAGTCGCACACTCGTACCGCTCAGGGCTTCTATGGAGGCACTTGGTGCAACAGTTTCCTGGGATGGTGAAACGCAGAGCGCTATTGTAAAAAAAGGCCCGACAACGGTTGTATGTAAAATCGGTGAGGCGTGCATTTACCGTAACGGAACGAAAATTCCAAACGATGCATCCGCACAGATAATAAATTCACGTACATATCTTCCCATCAGGGCAGTTGCCGAAGCACTTGATGCATCTGTAGGCTGGGACGGCAACGTAGTTATAACAACGGGCAGTGCAGGAAACCTTATCCACTCTATAGAAAACAGTGGCTCACACGTGTCAAATCTGTGGAAGAGATGGGAGGAAGCACTTGCCGCAAAAAACAGCGGTAATTATCAGGGCGCAATAGACCTGATTAAGGCTCTTGCTCCTGACTTTATAGCAAAAAATGACGGTAATTCACGTGCAATGCTTTACAAGCATCTTGGCGAATGCTACAGTGCACTTGGAATGAATGCAGAGGCATCTGTCTGCTTTAAGCGTGAGGCGGACTTCTGGACATCTGTTTCAAAGCGTGAAGAAACCATTGATGCAACAAGAAGAAGCACCCTTATTAATTCATCAGTGCAGATGTACGCAAAAACACATAACGATGCATATAAATCACGCCAAAATTTCGGTAAAAAGTATGAGCCGAAAAACGGTCTTTACATAGGCGCCTATGCAGAGGGTGACAGAGCTGTACACGATCCGTCATCAATGGCAAAATTTTATATGAATGAATTTCCAAACCTTGTTGGAAAGGATATGTCGACATATCTTCTGTATATGCCCTCTACCACTCCCCTTTCCAATTATCAGAGCCATATCGACGTTGCAAAGCAGAAGAATAAAATAATTCAGCTTGCAATTGAGCCGGTTAATTTCTTTCAAATTCAGGAAAATGACCCCACTTACATAAAGCTTGCGCAGGATATGGAAAAAAGCGGTGCAAAATTTTTCCTGCGTTTTGCAAGTGAAATGAACGACACCTCCTGTCCGTGGTACACTACTGACTATAATCTTTATATCAGCAAGTTCCGTATAGTGGCAGATATTTTCCATAAGTACGCTCCATCAGTACCTGTGGTATGGTCGCCCAACTTCTATCCTGCCGATAATATTGCAAGCTACTATCCGGGTGATGCGTATGTGGATTATGTGGGAATTTCCTCCTATATGAACCATCAGCCTGAAACAGACCCCCTCGGTCAGAATGTTGACCGTAACCGCTGGAGCGAGCAGCTTGACACAATATGCTCACTTTACGCACATAAAAAGCCTATCATCGTTTCAGAGGGTGGCGCATCCTATATGGATTACAACACGTGGGCGGATATAACTCCTTTCTCGTCAAATCAGCTTTATGACTTTTTGACGTATCTGCCGATTAAGTATCCGTCTGTAAAGGCATTTTATCTCTTTGACAATGACAGAGAGCGTTACAAATTCTCCCTTTCAAATAATTCGCAGTATCTTAATGCTTTCAAAAATGGTATACAGAGCGAGCAGTATCTTCCCTCCTTTAACGAAAACGCAAACCTTCCCCAGTATTACGAGCTTGGAACAAATGTAGCGGTAGAGGCTACGCAGACTGAAATCTGCTCATTTATAAAAACACCTGCAAATGACATAAGCTATGTTGTATACAGCATCTACGGCACAGACATTGCAACGTCATATGCAATTCCGTACAGTGTAAATGTTGACTTCTCCCCCTATAAGGGCACAACAGTTCCCCTTACAGCAAAGGCATTTGACTCAAGCGGTAAAAAAGTAGCAGAGAAAACGTATTATTTAAAAGTTAATTAATCTACAAAAGAGGATGTAAAAATCATTTTACATCCTCTTTTCCTATGCATTAAAAGCTCTTGTTATATCTACAAGTTCCCCGCTTTTTACCACATACATATACACTCCGCCAAAAAGCTCTTCAAACCGCAGATTTTTATATATTTTACGTGGTGCCTCGCCTGAAAATTCAGGAAGGTATTTTTTTATATTTTCCTCATTCTTTAAAAATTCAAAGCACCTTTCTTTAAAATGAGTTTCATTTTCATACGGCATTTTTGCCTTGCGGTTTGTCAGGCGGTCAGCCTTAACAGTATCCTTAAAGCCGTCATAGTCAAAAATATCCGAAAGCACCTCATAACGCATTTCAAGTGAAATTGATTTTTCAAAAAGTGCGTTTTCATCATAATGACCATAAATTTTTTCGAAGACTTCAAACGGTGATGAAGTGTTCTTGAAAAGGAACTCCATACTCCTTATAAAATCACCGCTGTTGTAATATTTATCAAGTAAGTCCTCTATGAATTTAAGTTTTATAAGCTCGTCAAAGGACATAAAATCGTTTTCCATAACCTCATAGGGTGCAGATGATTTGAATTTATAGCCGAATTTCTCCGCCTCTTCCCTTATTCGGGAGCCTTTGAGGAGCTTTAAAAATCCAAGCTGAAGCACATCGGGGCAGAGGGAAATAACATCGTCAAATGACTTTTTAAAGCTCTCATACCCTTCATAGGGAAGTCCTGCAATAAGGTCAAGATGAATATGCACATTTTTTAAGTCTATAAGCTTTTTCACTGTATTTCTCAGCTTTTCAAATTCAATTTTTCGTCCTATACCCTTTATTGTCTTCTCATTTGTTGACTGTACCCCTATTTCAAA
>JAFSBF010000118.1 GCA_017441965.1 Clostridia bacterium
TCATTCAGGCGGAGCTTGAAAATATTCCGAAGGAAAAGGTAAGGCAAATCTGTAAGGATAACCTTGAAAAAATACAAAATGGCATCAGAGATTTCAGATTTTAAAAAAACAAACTCCTGAAAACTGAAATTTTCAGGAGTTTGTTTTTTTGTACATAATAAGGGGTTTGTTAAGGGGGCACCCCTTAACAATATCAATCGTTAAAATCGGGGGCGTGTACCCCGTTTTTAACTCCTATAAAGGGCTGGCACGGTGAGTGCCGCGCGAGCGAAAGCCCTTTTCTCGCAGAAGAACATTTTTCGCAGAAAACTTTCTTCTGCGAAAGGATGACCTTGTCATCCGCATTTATTTTTTTCGTATATCAACATTAATCCTTTGAGCAATAAATCCTCATCAATAATGATTTCGTTTTTACAAAGCGGTGCAATCACCTTTGCAAGGCCGCCCGTTGCAATAACGGTGCAATCCTCGCCAAGCTCCTCACGGTAGCGGTCTATAATTCCGTCTATTGCACCTGCATTGCCGTAAATAATACCGCTTTTTATACAGTCAATTGTATTGCTGCCAATAACTTTTTTTGGTTTTTCAAGAGCAATCTTGGGAAGTTGTGATGTGCGGTCAATAAGTGCATCGTGCGATACCCTCACACCTGGCATAATAGCACCGCCCAAAAACCTCTTCTCACGGTCAATAGCCGTAATTGTTGTTGCCGTTCCCATATCAATTATTATCTGTGGGACGCTGTATTCGCTGACACCTGCAACGGCATCAACCACCAAATCGCTTCCAAGCTGTGCAGGATTATCAATAACTATACTTATCCCCGTTTTTATTCCGGGACCTACAACCATAACCTGAGTACCGAAGAGTGTTTCAATAGAGTCTTTCACAACACTTGTCACAGATGGAACAACAGATGAAATAATTGCACCGTCAATTTCGCCTGAATTTATACCGTACATATCAAAAGCCGTTTTAAAAATCGCCGAATATTCCAGCTTAGTCGCAGTATGATTTGTCGAAAGTCTTTCACGGAAAAGAATTTTTCCGTCCTTTATACAACCCGTGACTATATTAGTATTTCCTATATCAATAGCTAAAATCATTTTTTAGAAACCACCTTTATAATATGTACGATTGCAGGGGCCAAGATTATATTAACAGCCATTTCGAAAAGGAAGTTTCCGCCAACCAAACCGAAAATCATATATCTGCCTACATCCGTACCAAAGCCAAGTCCCTCTGCCCAAACGGCTATTGTTTCCATAAAGAATGCAAGGCATCCTAAAAGAAACACACCCGTATTTGCAATAGGGCAAACAAGCGCCGCCGAGACTGCCGCAATGTAGGTTTTGTGGGTAGCCTTTGCAATAAGCTCGTACACCAGACCTGCAAAAAATCCGCAGGCAATACCTTTAAGAAGCACTGTGATTATCGTTCCCGGTACATTTACCACCAAAAATGCCGCTGCATCACCGCTCGCCAGAACTACTACGCCAAACACAAGACCGAGCCACGTGCTCATTCTCTTTCCACAGGTTATTGCACCAATCGCTATTGGTATCAATACCAAAGAAATAGAGAACATTCCAAACTTGATAAAGCTCCCCATAAACTGCAGTATTACCACAAGAGCAGTTAAAAGAGCACCCAGTACCATAGTCCTCGTTGACATTTTCCTTTGTTTCTCCATATTAAATTCCTCCTTGTTATTATTCCCCTGTGGGGATACAATACACGGGTATAATACCATAAGTTTTTTGATTTGTAAAGGTTTTTAAAAAAATTTACGGTGCAGCTTCTTGCTGCACCGCTTTTTTAAAATAATCCTGTTATCTTGCCGTCACTATCCACATCGATTTTTTCTGCCGCAGGAACTTTGGGAAGTCCGGGCATTGTCATAATCTCACCCGTAAGAACTACTACAAAGCCCGCACCTGCGCTAACCTTAACATTACGCACTGTAACGGTAAAGTCCTCCGGTGCACCAAGCTTTGTCTGGTCATCAGAAAAGCTGTACTGCGTTTTCGCAATACATACAGGAAGCTTTGAAAATCCGAGGTCAGCAAGGGTTTTAAGCTGCTTCTGCGCATTTTTATCAAATACAACTCCGCTGCCGCCGTAAACCTTCTTTACAACTGCCTCAACCTTTTCAGGGAGTGAAAGCTCATCCTCATAGCTGAAGGTGAAGTTATTTTCCTCTTCGCAAAGACGAACTACTTCCTCTGCAAGCTCTATTCCGCCTTCTCCGCCCTTTGCCCATACATCGGAGAGGACAACATTTACGCCAAGCTTTTTACATTCCTCAATAATAACCTGAATTTCCTTATCTGTATCTGTGGGGAATTTATTAACCGCAACAACAGACGGAAGCTTGTACACGTTTTTGATGTTTGAAACGTGACGAAGAAGATTTGGAACACCCTTTAAAAGTGCATCTGTGTTTTCAACGCCCAAATCAGCCTTTGCCACACCGCCGTGCATCTTAAGTGCGCGTACAGTTGCAACAATAACAACCGCAGAAGGCTTAAGCCCTGCATAACGGCATTTTATGTCGAGGAATTTTTCAGCACCTAAATCAGCACCGAAGCCTGCCTCCGTAACGGCATAATCGCCAAGCTTCATTGCCATCTTTGTAGCAATGACACTGTTGCAGCCGTGTGCTATATTTGCAAAAGGTCCGCCGTGACCGAACGCAGGTGTTCCCTCAAGAGTTTGTACAAGATTTGGCTTTATCGCCTCCTTTAAAAGTGCCGCCATAGCACCGTGTGCTTTAAGCTGACCTGCAGTAACAGGCTTTTCATCATAGGTGTAGCCTACGATAATTCTTGAAAGCCTTTCCTTTAAATCGCTAAGCGAGGAAGCAAGGCACAATACTGCCATAATTTCAGATGCAACGGTAATGTCGTACCCATCCTCACGGGGGACACCGTTCACCCTGCCGCCTAAACCATCCGTTACATAACGAAGCTGACGGTCATTCATATCAACGCATCTCTTCCACGAAATTCTGCGCGGGTCTATATTAAGCTCATTTCCCTGATAAATGTGGTTATCAAGCATCGCTGCAAGAAGATTATTTGCCGCACCGATAGCGTGGAAGTCACCCGTAAAGTGTAAATTAATATCTTCCATCGGTACAACCTGTGCATAGCCGCCACCTGCCGCACCGCCCTTGATACCAAAAACAGGACCAAGTGATGGCTCACGAAGGGCAACCATTACATTCTTGCCGATTTTACGCATACCGTCGGCAAGACCGATTGTAGTCGTTGTCTTCCCCTCGCCCGCAGGGGTGGGGGTAATTGCGGTTACAAGTATCAGCTTTCCTTCCTTTCTGTCACTTTCTTTAAGAAGGGAAAGGTCAACCTTTGCCTTGTAATTTCCGTACTGTTCAAGATATTTTTCATCAACACCGGCTGTTTTTGCAATTTCGCCGATATGCTTCATTTCTATAGATTGTGCAATTTCAATGTCAGTTTTATACATTAAAATCAATCCTTCCCTGCACTTGTTTTAAGTGTTACGTCGTGATAACCGCCCTCAACAATACTTGTAGCGGAAACAAGAGTGATTTTTGCATTCTTCTGCAGCTCCGGAATTGTCAGTACACCGCAGTTACACATTGTGGATGCAACCTTGTAAAGGCTCTTTGCAACATTATCCTGAAGTGAGCCTGCATATACAACGTAAGAGTCAACGCCCTCTTCAAAAGAAAGCTTCGCCTTACCGCCGAGGTCATAACGCTGCCAGTTACGTGCGCGGTTACTTCCCTCGCCCCAATATTCCTTAACATATGTTCCGTTAATGTTAAGCTTAGGAGTAGGACTTTCATCAAAGCGTGCAAAGTATCTTCCAAGCATAAGGAAGTCAGCACCCATAGCAAGTGCCAGAGTCATATGGTAGTCGTGTACTATACCGCCATCAGAACAAATCGGGATATAGATACCTGTCTTTTCAAAATATTCATCACGTGCTGCAGCAACCTCAATAACTGCGGTAGCCTGTCCGCGTCCGATACCCTTTGTCTCACGTGTGATACAGATTGAGCCGCCGCCGATACCTACCTTTATAAAGTCTGCACCTGCCTCAGCAAGGAACATAAATCCGTCACGGTCAACAACATTACCTGCACCAACCTTTACATCATCACCGTATTTGTCACGGATAAACTTGATTGTCTGTGCCTGCCAAGCGGTGTAACCTTCTGAAGAGTCAATGCAAAGTACATCTGCGCCTGCATCTACAAGAGCGGGAACACGCTTTTCATAGTCAAGAGTGTTTATACCTGCACCTACAAGATAACGCTTCTGCTCGTCAAGTACCTCGTTAGGATTACTCTTATGTGTTGAATAGTCCTTTCTGAATACGAAATACTTAAGCTCATTTTTAGAATTAATTATCGGGAGAGAATTAAGCTTATGCTCCCAGATGATATCGTTAGCTTCCTTTAAAGTAGTGTTTTCGGGAGCACATACCAGTTTTTCAAAAGGAGTCATAAAGTCCTTAACCTTTATATCGGTTGACATTCTGCTTACACGGTAATCACGGCTTGTCACAACACCCAGGAGAACACCGTTTGCCGTTCCATCAGCAGTTACCGCCATAGTGTTATGACCTGTTTTTTCAAAAAGGTCAAGTACGTCCTGGAGTGTGTCATCTGGCTTTAAGTTGCTGTCACTTACAACAAAGCCTGCCTTATAACCCTTTACACGTGCAACCATAGCCGCCTCATCCTCAATGGACTGTGAGCCGTATATGAAAGATATACCGCCCTCTTTAGCAAGAGCAATTGCCATTGTGTCATTGGAAACAGACTGCATTATTGCAGAAACAAGCGGAATGTTGAGCGAATATTTAGGTTCCTCCCCTTTTTTAAATTTTACGAGAGGCGTTTTAAGGCTTACATTCGCAGGAATACAACCCGGTCCTGTATATCCGGGCACAAGCAAATACTCACTGAATGTACGCGACGGTTCGTTAAAATAATATGCCATAGTATAATCTCCCCCATATTAAAAATATAGTATTTTTGTTATTATACAACACTGCGACATTTTTTTCAAGATGGAAAAAGCAAAAAAAGCAGGGAAAACCCTGCTTTTTTCATTTTATGGTCGTAATATCGTATGGTGTACTCTGATATACAAAGTAATTAAGCCAGTTTGAATATATAAGATTTGCGTGGCTTCTCCACGTAACAACAGGCTCATTTTCAGGATTATCGTCAGGAAAATAGTTTTCGGGAACGTCAGGATTAAGACCTGCCTCCCTGTCACGCAGATATTCCTTTTTAAGTGTATCACGATCATATTCACTATGACCCGTTATAAAAATCTGCTTCCCCTTTGCCGTTGCCGCAGCATATAGTCCTGCCTTTTCCGAAACAGCAAGCACCTTTATCTCCTTGCACTTTTTAATATCATCAAGGCTTACCGTTGTATGCCTTGAATGAGGCACCATAAAATTGTCATCAAACCCACGCAGAAGCATCGGGTTCTTATACACAACCTTATGAGCAAATACCCCTGAAAGCTTTTTCTCCAGAGGATACTTCTTAATCCCATAATGGTAATAAAGCGCCGCCTGTGCACCCCAACAAATGTGGAATGTGCTGTGGACATTCGTCTTTGTCCATTCCATAATGGTGCAAAGCTCCTCCCAATAGTCCACCTCTTCAAATTCCATTCTTTCCACGGGGGCACCCGTTATAACAAAGCCGTCAAACTTCTGATTTTTTATTTCATCAAATGTCTTGTAAAACGCCAGCATATGCTCCTCGGAAACATTCTTCGCCTTGTGCGTGCTTACCTGCACAAGCTCCACTTCAACCTGAAGAGGGGTATTTCCCAAAAGGCGTGCAAGCTGTGTTTCCGTCTCAATTTTTGTAGGCATTAAATTCAATATACCTATTCTGAGCGGACGGATATCCTGCTTTTGCGCACGTTTTTCATCCATTACAAATATATTTTCATTTGCTAAAACCTTTGCAGCCGGCAGTTTTACCGGAATTTTAATGGGCATACGCTACACCTCCGTTTTTAAACCATATCGGGCTGGGCTATCATATGCTTTCAAGTGCCTGCTCGATATCCGCAATAATATCATCCTTATCCTCTATACCGCAGGAGAAACGAATAAGGTCGGGTGATACACCTGCTGCGCGAAGTTCATCATCGTTCATCTGGCGATGTGTTGCACTTGCCGGATGCAGACAGCACGTCTTGGAATCTGCAACATGTGTTTCAATTGATGCAAGCTTTAAATTTTTCATAAATGTTTCCGCAGCCTTTCTGCCGCCCTTTACACCAAAGGATATTACGCCGCAGGATCCATTGGGAAGATACTTACGTCCAAGCTCGTAATATTTATCCTCGGGAAGTCCACAATAACGCACCCACTCAATCTTTTCGTGATTTTTTACATATTCTGCAACCGCCTGTGCATTTTCACAGTGGCGCTTCATTCTAAGCTCAAGGCTTTCAAGACCAAGACCTACGAGATATGCATTCTGCGGTGACTGAATAGAGCCGAAATCACGCATAAGCTGCGCCGTTGCCTTTGTAATATATGCACCCTCAAGACCAAATCTTTCCGTATAGGTCACGCCGTGATAACTGTCATCAGGAGTGCAAAGTCCGGGGAATTTGTCAGGATATTTTGTCCAGTCAAACTTTCCTGAATCAACAATACATCCGCCAACGCCGCTTGCGTGACCGTCCATATACTTTGTAGTAGAATGGGTTACAATATCAGCACCCCATTCAAACGGGCGGCAGTTTATGGGTGTTGCAAAGGTATTGTCAATGATAAGCGGAACGCCATGTGCGTGTGCCGCATTTGCAAATTTTTCTATATCTAAAACGTCAAGCGCAGGATTTGCAATCGTCTCCCCAAATACTGCTTTTGTATTCGGACGAAAAGCCTTCTCAAGCTCTTCATCAGAGCAATCGGGCTTTACAAATGTAAATTCTATTCCCATACGCTTCATGGTAACGGCAAACAAATTGTATGTACCGCCGTAAATCGCAGACGAAGAAACAATGTGGTCACCGCAGGAAGCAATGTTGAAAATACTGTAAAAAGATGCCGCCTGTCCGCTTGACGTAAGCATTGCAGCACTACCGCCCTCAAGTGCGGCAATTCGCGCAGCTACGCAGTCATTTGTAGGATTTTGAAGTCTGCTGTAAAAATATCCTGAAGCCTCAAGGTCAAAAAGCTTTCCCATATCCTCACTCGTATCATACTTAAATGTTGTACTCTGATAAATGGGAATTTGACGTGGCTCTCCGTTTTTGGGAGAATATCCTGCCTGCAGACACTTTGTACCTATTTTATAATTTTCCATAATTGTTTACCTCTTTTCTGCCTAATTATTATTAGTATATCATTTATCAAAATGCTTTGTCAATCGTTTTCTTTACGGCGTTTGCCTTCTTAAGGTTCAAGTCCTTTCAATAAATAAAAAAAGAGAAGACCCCCAAACAATGTGGAGGTTCTTCTCTTTTTTGGTGCAGGTAACAGGACACAGCTGCTTCGCATCTTGCCTGCTTGCCCACCAAAATGCTAAAGCATTTCGGTACCGGTCTGCGCACCAAACACCTAAAAACGATTATCAATCGTTTTCTTTACGGCGTTTGCCTTCTTAAGGTTCAAGTCCTTTCAATAAATAAAAAAAAGA
>JAFSBF010000119.1 GCA_017441965.1 Clostridia bacterium
AGAGAGTAATCCGAACTCGATTTTTAGAGGCAGATTTTCGCTTTCGCTGTGTTAAAATACTCGGAAATACACAAAGTATTCCCTGTGTTTTTGCCTTGCACAACCAAAAATCTGCTCTCTAAAAATTCAAAGACCTGAAATGGATGAAATTTTGAGTAGGTTTTGGTGCGAAGGATGCAGCAAGGCTTTGTGCCTTGCAAAGGCGCCAAGCCGAAAAGTACCGAAATTTTGCCATTTCAGGCGGGTTCGGATTATTCTCTTTCGGCTACTTTTTTTGCTGTTGTGCATCATGATTTGAACTTCTTCCGTATCCGTAACCATAACCGTAGCCATAGCCATAACCATAGCCGCCGTAACCGTAGCCGCCATATCCACCATAGCCGCCATAATAACCACTTCTGTAGTATCTCGTTTTCTTTCCGTAACGGTAATATCCGCGCTTACCGTATCTGTAACCGAGTTTTATATCGGAAAGTCTTCCGTTAAGAACAAATCCGATAATATTTCCCTCTACAAAGGAAAGCTTTTTAATTGCCTCGGCAACAGATTCCTTATCCGTTCTTCCCTGCCTTACCACAAGAAGTATTCCGTCAACCATTTTTGACATAACCGCGGCATCTGTAACAATGTTCACGGGAGAGGTGTCAAGGAAAATATACTCGTATATTTCAGAAAGCTTATCTAAAGTTTCCTGCATAGGCGCCGAGCCAAGAAGCTCTGCCGGATTTGGCGGAATATCGCCTGAAGGAATAACATCAAGATTTGCATAATCAGAATGTACTATAACAGAATCAATTGTACAAAGATTTGCAAGTACATTTGAAAGTCCGGGCGTAGAAGATATATTAATAAGATTTGCAACATTAGGCTTTCTGAGGTCACAGTCTATAAGCAGAACCTTTGCGCCCGTCTGTGCAAACGATATTGCAAGATTAAGACAGTTTGTACTCTTACCTTCACCTGCAAGTGCACTTGTCACAATAATTTTTTTAGCACCATCGTGAGGTATTGTAAATACAACGTTTGTTCTGAGAGCCTTATACGCCTCTTTTACGTGGAATGAGCTTTTATCGTTAAGCACCTTTGCACGCTTTACAACAAGCGGCGAGCCCTGTGTCGCAATTCCCTTTTTTAATATTTTAGAAGGGAGTTTTCTCAGTGTAGAAATAATATTTGGCATTTTAATTCCTCCTTATTCCTCATCAAACACGTTATCATCATACGATACATAAATTTCAGGAATAGAACCAAGCACGGGGTATTGGAACCGCATTACCAAATCGTCTGCTGATTTTACGCGCACATCGAAAAGCTCACGAAGAAGTATAAATGAAATACTGAGAACAAGACCAAGCAGCGCACCTAAAATTGTATTGTTTCTCACATTGGGGCTTACAGGTGATGTTGAGATTTTCGCCCTGTCAATTATTCTTACATCACTTCGTTCTATAAAGTTCTGTATTTTTTCAGGGGCTACATCTGCAATTGTATTTGCAATTTCACGTGCGATAGCTGCATCAACCACTCTTACAGAGACTTTTATAATCTCTGTATTGGAAACAGCCTCCGCCTCAATCATTCCTTTGAGCTTATTTACCGTATAAACCTCTCCTGTTTTCTTTTCAACAGTGTCGGATACAGTTTGCAGCACATTATTACTCTTAAGCATTTCGATATATGTAGGAACAAGCTGCTGCGATGCCGTAATATCACTTGAAAGTGTCTTTGTTTCTACATTTTCCTGATCAATCGACGTTGTGCTTCTACGGTTGTTAATGTACATAGTAATACTTGATTCATATTTCGGAGTAATAAAATACTTACTCAGTGCAAATGAAATCAATCCAAAAACGAGCGTAATTACAACAATAGAAACTATTCTGTCTAAAACTATTTCTATCATTCGTTTTATATCAATTTGTTCAAGATCATTTGTGTTATTCATACGAAGACCTCCAAAAACATTCTCTACATTTCATTTTAATACAAAATGCGGCTTTTTGTCAATAGCGATACGCTTTTAATTTAAAGGTTTTTTACATTCTCGTATTCTGTGTCATCAAACACGGCTGAATTTGTATAGGCGTCTACTGCCAGACGGTCACAAACCTCGTTATATTTATTTCCGTTGTGTCCTTTAACCCATATGAATTCTACAGTGTGTTTCTTTAAAAGCTCAGTAAGCTGCATCCACAAGTCCACATTCAGAACCTTTTTTTTATCAGCCTTTTTCCATCCGTTTTTTATCCAACTGCTAAGCCACCCCTTATTTATAGCATCGGTCAGATATTTTGAATCACTGTACAAACTCACCTCACATGGCTCTTTAAGCATTTTCAGCGCATCTATACATGCAAGAAGCTCCATACGGTTATTTGTTGTATTTTTAAAGCCTTTACTTATTTGTTTTTCTGCTCCGTTATAAATAAGAACTGCACCGTACCCCCCTTTGCCGGGGTTTCCCGTGCAGGCTCCGTCCGTGTAGATTTCTACTTTTTTCAAAAGCTTTCACCCCGATTTCCCAAAAAGAAAGGTTGTTACAAGCTGCAACAACCTTTCAATATTGCAATTTTACTGAATTTCAACTTCTATCTGAGGAAGGATTATAACACCCTTACCTGACTGTGCAAAAAACTTACCTGTTGTGCCGTCCTCGTATATCTTAACAAGCTTGGATGGCGTTTGCTTAAGCTCCATCTGGGTGCCGTTACCTATAGCACGTACATTTGTGTATGTGCCTGAGTTAAGAACGCCTCTTCCTCCACGGATGATAATACGTTCCATCACGCAATCGGTAAATTCTATATTGCCCTTAACACCATCACCTATAAAGATTGCTTTGGAAGAAGTAATACCTTTGAAATTAACTCCCTCTGCCCTGACAAGAACGTTGCCTTCAGGAAGAGAGGTATATTCGCCTTCCTTGTCTATGTAGAGTGTTACGAGCTTATCCATAACCTTTGCAAATTCAAGACGTGTCATTGCGTCAAGAGGTCTTAAAGAAGCATCGCTGTCTGCATATCCGCCGCCAACAACAGCACTTACCTCCTTCTTTGCCCATGATGCTACGCTTGATGCGTCAGCGTACTTATCCAGAACAGATGAATTCTGCTCGGGCAAATCAAAAATTCTGCTAAGCACAATAAATGCTTCCTGACGGGTAATTGTGTTATTCGGATTAAGACGGCTTTGGTCATCGCCCTTAAAAGCGCCCATGCTTACCGCCTGAGCCATTGCATCATAGTACCACTCTCCCTCTTTAACATCGGTAAAAGCAGTAATGTCAGCCTTTTCCTGCGCCCTCATTGCACGTGACATTATTGTAGCCATCTGTGCTCTTGTAATTTTAGTAGCCGGCTGCACCGTTCCGTCCTCAAATCCTGCGATAAGGCCGTTATCAACAGCCTTCTGCAATACCTCTCCGTCAAAGCCTTCCGGCATATCGGAAAATGCTGCAAAGGCACTTACAGACATTAAAAATGCCATTGCAACAGTTAAAACCGTAATCAATACTTTTTTCATTTTTCTGTTCCTTCCTTTTTCATAAGTTCTTTATTATGTATCCCCGCAGTGCCGTTTATCCGGACTATTCTAAACCTGCGTATGCAGGTGGGTGACTTGCTCACCGCTCCTGGGTTTCCCTCTGGCAAAGCAAGGGCTTACACGCCACGATAAGACAAAAATCTCCCTTATTAGATGTGTTGGTTAAAATAAATCCGTAATTGCGCACACCGCAGGGGTCTTCCTGCTTAGTATAACATATACGTTTCTATAAATCAATCCAAAAACTCAAATTCGTCCTTATTATTTTCCTTGAAAATATTGTAAACTTTGTCAAAAAGTTCACCGTCGTCAATTCCCTCAAGCATCTCTTCTCCGTCAATTTCTACAAGCTTCATTATAAAAACTTCACCGTCAATATCCTCACTGTCACTTGCAGGGATGAGCATAAAGTATGTTTCACCGTCAAGCTCCACCGTATCGAGGAATTCATATTCCTCCTCAACTGTTTCAAAAATATCTTTTGTATTGTCTGCCATTTTCCTATCTCCTTTCTCTAGCCGGAAAGAAATAATCCGAACTTCGTTTCGGCTATATATTTGCATCAAGGTATCCCTGCAGTATAATAACTGCAGCAATTTTATCAACCTTTGTTTTTCTCTTTTTACCGCTTACACCGCCACTTTCCAAGATTCGGTGTGCCTCTGTACTTGAAAGCCGCTCATCCCACATAACATACGGAACACCGACCATTTCTGATAAATCACGTGCAAACTCCTCTGTATACTGCGCACGGTGTCCCACTGTTCCATCCATATGCTTTGGATAGCCTACAACTATCTTTCCAACATTATGTTCTTTTGCAACGGCTGCCGTTTTTTTAAGCTGCTCTTTGCGGTCTTTTTCGCAAATTGTATCAAGCGGAGATGCAAGCATTCCCAAAGCATCGCTTACGGAAACACCTATTCTCGCCTCACCATAGTCAAGTCCCAAAATTCTCATAAATCGTTCACCAAAGTAATTATAACAGATAGTGTAACTAATTGCAAGCCATTTATACAGAGGCTGTAGCAAAATGTATATTTATGCAAGCCATTAAATGGGGACGGTCCTGTTTTGGCACTAAAAACAATGTTTTTAATGCCAAAAGACTTAATAAGTCTGTCAGGAGCCGTCCCCGAATGGCTTGCATTTATATTAATACATTTTGCTACAGCCTCTTATGCTAATTTTTCAATTTTTGTTATTGATAGTTCGTACGCCGTTCTGACCTCAGTTTCCTCTTCTGAAATGCGCTTATTGTAATTTCTTGACTGCAGTCTTCCCCACAGCATAACATTGCTTCCCACTTCGAGATTTTCTGAATATACGGCATTCTTTCCCCACGCAATTGCAGGAATATAATCAGAACGGTTAAATGCACGGTTTACCGCAATAATTAAATCCGTAATTTCTCTGCCAAAAGGGGTACGCCTGTATACAGGTGTTTTACAGATAAATCCGTTTATAAATATTTCATTGGGATTATCCTCATCCTCAGGCAGGGCTGATGCAATTCCCTTTGCAAAAACAGTCAGAATAAGGCGTGTTTTTGTCTGGGTGTATTTGTTATAGCTTCTGAGCTGACCTTTAACCTTTATTTTATTTCCCATCTTTATAAGTGAGGTGTCAAGCTGCCTTGCCGAAACGGTTACAGGCAGCAAATCGTCATTTTCTGAAAGTCTCGGCACACGCAGCATAAAGGAGAAAAATTCTTCCTCCAGTACGCTATGGCTGTACTCTGCTTCTGTTTCAACTGTTCCTACAAGTGTTATTACATTATTTTCCAAGACTTACAACTCCTTTTATGTATTCAATGTTTATAACACAGTATATTCCCGAAACTCTTTATCTATGCCTAAAATCATTATGAATATATTTGTTTTTTTACTCTATAATTATTACAGGAGCTGATATTTATGATTTTTATTGCCAGAAGAAAACGTTTGATTTTCATTATTTTCACGTGTCTTCTTGCGCTTTCACTCTTTTTGCATCACGAAAAAAGTGAAAATGTGTTTTCCTTTAAACAAACAAAACGTATAGTTATTGATGCGGGGCACAAAGCATTATTTTTATGCTTTAAAATTTCCAGTGTATACTGATTTCACGCTGATTTTTTCCATCTAATTTGCCTACATAAATCCCCTCAATCAACTCTTGCACAATTTCAAAAGTCAGCTTTTCAACATTCTTGTATTTTTCTAAAATCTCCGCCTTACTCTTCCTTGTTTTCTGCTGTATATCTAACTTTTCCAATTCTTCGTTAATTCCATGCACTCTCTCTTGCAGTTGTTTCAGTTCTTTATTAAACGAAGAACTAAGCATTTTGAACTGCTCGTCATCAAAAAGTCCACTGAGTTTATCTTTATACAACTGAATGGAATTACTTTGAATTTTAGATATATTCCTGTCAAGTTGATTTTTTTCCTCTTTAAAAGCTTTAATTTTTTTGTACAAGCCCGTATTTTCCGTTATCTCAATTTCATCAGAGTCAAAATAGCTATCAACAATATTTCTTAATTCTCTTAAAATTGCATCTTCCAAATCAGTCTGTCTGACGCTATTAACATTATCGCATATGCCCTCACTGTTTTTAACGGTTCTACAACGATAATATTTATAGCGTTCTTGGGCATATTGA
>JAFSBF010000120.1 GCA_017441965.1 Clostridia bacterium
AAGACCGAGGATTTTAGTTGCGGCACACAGCCGTGATGTTCTTAATAAGCCGTTATCCTCGTACAATTATCAGAGGGCGCGTTTTATCCATATCGAAGGTGTAGTCATCTGAAAGTTGAACTGCAGATGACTAAGAACAGAATAAAAACTAAATAAAGGATAATACTATCTGTGGGGTGATATATATGCAGAGCAAGAAAGAAAATGAGCAGAAAAAGACCGCCACAGACAACAAATGGGTATCTACCGGTTTAGACCGTCCTAACGATAAAGAAGTTCGCAGGGACGGCCCCGGGGGAGAGGATGCAGAATAATTCTGCATCCTTTTTTGTGAAACAAAACTTCTTGTGCGAAAGAATGACCTTGTCATTCGTCATCCTAGCATTACATCAAGCAGCATCATTACTGCAAAGCCTGAGATAATTCCCATTGTAGAAAAATAAGGATGAGTTTTCCGCCCCTTTTGACATTCGGGAATAAGCTCGTGAACGGCAACAAGTATCATTGCACCTGCGGCAAAAGAAAGGGCATAGGGTAAAATCTTTTCCACATATACAACGAGCAATGCACCCGTTACACCTGCTATTGGCTCGACCATTCCCGATGCCTGACCGTATAAAAAGCTCTTTCTTCTGCTATAGCCTTCTCTGCGCAGAGGGAGAGAGACTGCCGCACCCTCGGGAAAGTTTTGCAGTCCTATACCTATTGCAATTGTTATTGCACCCATAAGAGTTTCGCTGTTTATTCCTACATTTGTAAGTGCGCCAAAGGCAACGCCGACGGCTAATCCTTCGGGTATGTTATGAAGGGTTATTGAAAGTATGAGCATAATTATGCGGTTAAGCCGCTCGCTTGATTTGCCGGTCGGGTTTTGCGTCCTTTTTCCTGCAAAGCTGACCGCCCTGTCAGATGCCCACATAAATATTGCGCCAAATAAAAACCCTACTGTTGCAACAAAATATGCAGGAAGTGAAGAGTCCGCCTCGGCTCTTTCTATAGCAGGCTGGAGAAGCGACCAGAAGCTTGCAGCAATCATAACCCCTGATGCAAATCCCAGCATTAAATTTAATATTTTAGGATTGGGAGATTTAAAAAAGGCAACTGTTGCAGCACCCAAAGCGGTTACAAACCAGGTGCCGAGCGTTGCAATCAGTGCCATTAAAACAACATTATCCATACAGCACCTCCACTACTCATTATATTTGGAAGTAGTAAAGATGTGAAAGGGCATAAAAGGAAATTACTACTTGAAAAATTTTCAAATATGTTGTATAATACAATCAGGATATTATTTTAAGGAGGAAAAATAATGAAAAAGATTATGTCAATTGTGCTTGCACTTTCTCTTGTGCTTGCACTCGCAGCGTGCTCAGGCACGGCAGGAACAAAAATGACAATGGGTACAGGCGGAACTGCAGGTACATATTACGGTTACGGCGGTGTACTCGGTCAGTATATCACCAATAATGCGAATGTTAATGTTACTGTAGTTTCTACAGACGGCTCAAAGGCAAACATTCAGGGTATACAGGCAGGCAACTATCAGCTCGGTACAGTTCAGTCTGACGTTATGTCATATGCGTGGGAAGGAACACGTGCTTTCGAGCAGGAGGGTAAGGTTGATTCCTTCCGCACCGTTGCAGGTCTTTATGCAGAGGCACTGCAGCTTGTAACAATGGACCCTGAGATTAAGAGCGTTTATGACCTTAAGGGTAAGTCGGTTTCTATAGGTGCTCCCGGTTCAGGTGTTTATTTCAACGCAATTGACGTTTTAACTGCAGCAGGTCTTACCGAAAAGGATATCAAGGCTCAGTACCAGTCTTTTGCTGACAGTGCGGATGCACTTAAGGACGGAAAGATTGATGCAGCATTTATCGTTGCAGGTGCACCTACTCCTGCAATTACAGAGCTTTGCACAACAAACAGTGCATATCTCGTTCCCATTGACGGTGAGATTGCAGAAAAGATTATGGCAGCCTGCCCCTTCTATACGGTATATGAGGTTCCTGCAAACACCTATGCAGGACAGAAAGAAACAGTTAAGACAGTTACAGTTAAGGCAACTCTTATTGTAAGCAGCGATGCAACAGAGGAGGATGTTTATAAGCTTACAGCGGCTATCTTTGATAATGCCGAAGCAATTTCTGCTGAGAATGCAAAGGGCGCAGAGCTTAGCCTTGAAAACGCAACAAGCGGTATGACAGTTCCTTTCCATAAGGGTGCTGCAAAATATTTTGAGGAAAAGGGTATTACGGTAGCAGTTGACTGATATTAATAAAAAAGGCTGCGCTTTGCCGCAGCCTTTTTGTACCCCATAGGAGGAATATAATGTTTTTAGGTAAAAGAAAAAATCCTGCCGAGGATGAGGTTATGGACCTTGAGGCTGTTATGCAGAAATTTGACCGTGAGTCAAATGTCAGGATTTGGGAAGGAAAAGCAAAGATTGCGGTAAACTGTATATTGGCGGCGTTTTCTTTGTTTTGTATTTACGTCACGCTTTTTACAAGCTGGCTTGAGGAAATTCGTCTGACGTCGTTTGTAGCATTTATTATTTTTATAGGATATCTGATGTATCCTGCACGAAAAGGACTTCAAAGAGTTAATTATATACCGTGGTATGATGTTTTGCTGATGCTTTGCGGCAGCGGTGCTTTTTTATACTATACGGCAAATGCTATGACAATTATTCAGCAGGGCAGTAATTTTGAGTGGTATCAGATTTTAATAGGTATTGCAGGAATTATATCCCTTGCAGAGGTGTGCAGAAGAAGCGTGGGACTTCCGATTGTTATTGTAGCAGCCTGCTTTGTTTCCTATGCACTCATCTGGGGATTATCAAATCCCACTCTCTGGGGCAAGCTTAATTATATTATCCACTACCTTTTCTACGGTAAAGAGGGTGTTTTGTCCACCCCTGTTAATGTTTGCTCCAAATTTATAGTTGTGTTTATTATTTTCGGTGCATTTTTAGAGCGCACAGGTATTGCCGATTTTTTTATAAAAATTTCAAATGCTGTTGTCGGTGGCTTTTCAGGAGGTCCTGCAAAGGTTGCCGTTGTTGCAAGTGCACTTGAGGGGATGGTTTCGGGCTCTTCTGTGGCAAATACTGTTGGCTCAGGCTCAGTTACCATTCCGCTTATGAAAAAAACAGGATATAAGGGCGAGTTTGCTGCTGCTGCAGAGGCATCTGCATCTACGGGCGGTCAGATTATGCCGCCGATTATGGGCGCAGCCGCATTCTTAATGGCAGACTATGTAGGTGTGCCGTACAGTAATATAGTGGTGCGTGCAATACTTCCCGCAATACTATACTTTGCAGGAATTTTTATTGCAGTACATCTTGAGGCGAAGAAGGAAGGATTAAGAGGCCTTACGAAGGAAGAGCTTCCAAGGTTTTTACCACTTGTTAAGCAGACATATCTTTTGTTTCCGCTTATAATACTGATTTATCTTGTGGGCACAAGCACACGTTCTATTCAGTATGCGGCGGCAATTGCAATTGTTGCAGCTATTGTTGTAAGTATATTTAATAAAGAAAACCGCATAACTCCCAAAAGAATATGGGAGGCGCTTGCAGCAGGCGGTCAGGGAACGATAACCGTTGCGGCAGCCTGCGGTGTTGCCGGTATAATTGCAGGAACAATAACAATGACGGGACTTGCCAACATAATGATTAACGGTATTGTGGCACTGGCAGGAAGTCAGGTTATAGTTGCACTGTTTTTAACAATGTTGTGTTGTATCGTTCTGGGAATGGGTGTGCCGACGACTGCAAATTACTGTATTATGGCGGCAACCTGTGCTCCTATCTTGGTGCGTATGGGTGTTCCCAATATTGCGGCACATTTCTTTGTATTCTATTTTGGTATAGTGGCAGACCTCACTCCGCCCGTGGCACTGGCGGCATATGCAGGTGCGGCAATTGCACAGGCAAATCCGATGAAAACGGCACTTACTGCAACAAAGCTTGCAATCGGTGCATTTATAGTGCCTTATGTCTTTGCACTTAATCCTGCAATGCTTTTCATTGATACTACAGTGTGGGAGGTTATCTTAATAAGCATAAGCTCGCTCATAGGAATTTTTGCAGTATCGGCATCACTTGAAGGATATTTGTTTAAAAATATGACATGGTATCAGCGTGCTTTCAGCCTTATAGGCGGACTTTTGCTGATATATCCGGGCGCTGTTACCGACGCAATCGGAATAGCTCTTGTGGCGATTGTAATTATAATGCAAAAGGCGACAGCAAAAAAATAATTAAAAAGCAGTTGTAAAAAATATTTTGCAACTGCTTTTTAATGTATTATTAAGTATTGTCGGGGAATAATTATTGTATCTTAGAAAGAAAGGATGACAAACAATGATTGAACAGGATACAATAAAGCTTTTGCGTGAATGTGATGCAGGTGTTAAAATGGGAGTCTCTTCGATAGAAGATGTTTTAGGCTCTGTTACAAGTGACCGTCTTGAAAAAATTCTTACCGACTGCAAGGAAGAACACGAAAAACTTGACCGTGAGCTTCAGGAAATTCTCGATAAATTCAATGACGACGGAAAAGAGCCTGCCGCAATTGCCAAGGGTATGAGCTGGATGAAAACAAATATGAAGCTGGCAATGAACGAAACTGACGCCACAATAGCAGACCTTATGACCGACGGATGCAATATGGGTGTAAAATCGCTTAACAAATATCTTAATAAATACGAAGCCGCAGACGAGGTTTCAAAGGATATTACAAAACGCCTTATAAACCTTGAGGAAAAGCTTGCGGTAGATATGCGCGGTTATCTATAATTGTTGGGGGTGTAAAAAAACTCGGTTTTTTACACCCCCGTTTCAGGG
>JAFSBF010000015.1 GCA_017441965.1 Clostridia bacterium
CCTTCTCGGTCGGATATTTGTTTGCCCATTTTGGGGGTGTGAATTTCTGCGGTTTCCCCGTATCACGAAGCTGCATAATACAGCTCATACCCATTGTTTTGTTATCTGCCTCTTCGTGTGCCAGAGCCTCACCGTATTCACTGTGCGCCTCTCTTCCCATACGAAAATCGGCACCTGTCAGGGGGGCAAGTATACTGTCGCCCGAGCAATCGGCAAAATTCTTCGCATTTATTATATGGTACGTTTCTGCCGTACCCTGCCAGCCCTTCACACTTTTTATTGTTTTTCCTTCTGTTTGTGCCTCTATGCAGGAGCAGTTAAGAAGCACTGTCAAATTCTCCTCCGACATAGCTTTTCCGTATAATACGCTGTCCCAGAGACTGTAATTAAGATTTGGATTGAGGTATAGATTTTCAAGCTGCAACTCCTCTATAATACCTGTTTCCTTATTGTTTTCCCCACGTGCACCGCATATGCACATACGGATTTCACTCGATGCGT
Organism: Clostridia bacterium; assembly: GCA_017441965.1. Classification (GTDB taxonomy): domain Bacteria; phylum Bacillota; class Clostridia; order UMGS1883; family UMGS1883; genus UMGS1883. Next base: position 502 of record JAFSBF010000015.1, read on the forward strand.
TTCCGCCAAGAACGGGGCGGTCGTGCATCAGCACTGTTTTTGCGCCGTGACGTGCTGCGGCAATTGCCGCACAAAGACCGGATAGTCCACCGCCAATAACGCAAAACTCTGCATTATGTATAATCTCTCTCATTATGATACTCCCCTTTTTAAATGGAAATTTAATATCCCATTTTCAATAGGTAAGAAGGAAACTGTGTTTCCTCCTTACCATAAGCTTGTTTCGGTCAGCTTTGCGCTGATTTTGTTAGCCGTCAGCAGGAATATCAGATTAACTACTGAGTTAAACAGATTTACCGCCGTTGAAAAGCTCCAGCTTTGGTCGAGGATACCTCTGCGGTAAACATAGCTCGAAATAACGTCTGCAACCTCCATAGTTGCATTGTTATAAAGAAGAATAATCTTCTCAAAGCCTACATTAAGCACCTGTCCCAGTTTCAAAATCAGCATTGTTACTATTGTCGGTACAATGCTGACAAGTGTTACGTGGATAGTCTGTTGCCAGCGGTTTGCGCCGTCAATTTCAGCCGCCTCGTAAAGCTGCTGGTCAACACCGGAAAGTGCCGCAATATAAATGATAGAGTTCCATCCCATTTCCTTCCACAGATTGGAGCCCACGTAAATAGGCAGGAAATACTGCGGATAGTTGAGCATTGTCACCCTTTCAAAGCCGAAAAACGAAAGAAGGTATGTAATAATTCCGTCCTCCCTCGTAAAGTCTACCACCAGACCGCACACAACCATCAGCGATATAAAGTGCGGCAGATATGTGCAGTTCTGAACGAGCTTGGAAAATTTCTGGTTCTTCAGCTCGTTTATCAGCAGCGCCAGTATAATCGGTGTAGGAAATCCGATTAAAAGCGACCACATACTGATATTTACCGTATTACCTAAAATAGATAAGAAGGACGGGCTGTTAAAGAAATTAATAAAATGCTTAAATCCAACCCACGGACTGTTCATTACGCCGAGCATCGGGGAATAATCCTTGAACGCCATCAGCGCACCGTAGAGCGGAACATAATGGAAGATTATGTAGTAGGCAAGCACAGGTATCAGCATAATAAGCAGTGCCTTATTTACCCTAATGTCCTTCCTTAATGTCTCAAATCTTTTCTTTTTCTGTGTCATAATCACTTTTCCTTTACTGATACTTCCGTTTAAAGCTCTGCCGGGGCGGGGTATTATCCGCCCCATAATTCAGAGCATTAGTCAAAATTTTTTACTCAGCACTGATTGGCTGTCTGTAGACTTCAAGGTTGTCGATGTATGTATCGCTACCGGATTTGTTGGCTGATGCTTTAAAAAGAATGCAGTCAATAGTTGTATATTTAAGGTAATTTTTGTTCATACCATATATGTTTAACGGTTCAGTATTACCCTTTTCACCGTCTACATATATATCAGCTGTTCTGTTCATTTCATTAATAACTACCTTTAAGTGAACTTCTTTTCCGGTGATGCCTGTCGCTACCACAGTATCATCAGCGGTTGTCGTTCCGTTTATAAATCCATAATTCGTCAATTCATCGTTAAGATTTCTCAGTTCCAAAATTGAATTGGTTCCCGATGCCAATATTATTCGCATATTTTTGGCTAAAATCATATCACACTCAAGTACCGTTTCCATATTAGCTTCGGCGTTATCTCCAATAGTAATCGAATTAGTAAAGGTAGGAGATGTTATAAATTCCTTAACTGCAACGTCATCCGGAATATAGAGACTGTTACTTCCGTCTCCGCCAAAAGCTTTTATTGTAGCATCGCCTGTAGTAATAGTCCAGCCTGCTGCTGCTGCAGAAGAACCTAAATCATAATCATCAAAGGTTGTATCATATACGAGGTCAATGGCATCGTTTGTTGCATACTCAGTAAAAGACCACTTCTGCAAATTATTACCATGAGGAACAAGTGTATTGTAATCCTTCCACGTAAACATCTTAATCTGTCCCGGAGCTGTTTCGGAGGGCATTGTGAAGCTTGTATCAAATGAAACAACGGACTGTGCAGGAACACTAACCTCTTCATTTGAAATAACCTGTTGAAGTGCACCATTATTATCATAGCGTGCAGTTATAACCTGAAGTGTTGTTTCTGTACCTTCCTTATTTATAAACTGCGCACGGGGTTAGAGTGTTCTACCCTTACCCTGAATTCCTGTCGCAG
>JAFSBF010000121.1 GCA_017441965.1 Clostridia bacterium
TAAGACAAAGAAAATTCAAGAATAATACTGACGTATATTTGCAGAATTTTCTGTAGTATTATGCGAAATTTCCCTTTTTAAACCATACGTAGTTCGACTCTCCGATGACTAAGATAATCAAGGGCTTCTAAATAGCCGTCAAATCCCTTTCCGCAGATGGTTTTTTGGGCTATAAGCGATACATAGGAAAGCTTTCTGAAATCCTCTCTTTGCGAAATATCGGAAATATGCACTTCTACAGTTGGAATTGCTACGGCTTTGAGGGCATCAAGGATAGCAATACTCGTATGCGTATATGCGGCAGGGTTTATTATTATACCGTCCGCATCATTATATGCCGCCTGAATTTTATCTACTATATCGCCCTCATGATTTGACTGAAAAAACTCTGTCTGTACCCCAAGTGCCTCTGCACGTTTTTTTATCATCTCAACCAAATCACTGTAGGTAGACTTTCCGTAAATCCCGGGTTCCCTTATGCCGAGCATATTGAGATTAGGTCCGTTTATAACAAGTATTTTCATAATTCCCTCCGATTATTCGAGTATTTTTATTGCTTGTTGTGCCGTTTTCTGGTAAGTTTCAAGTGATTTTACCTCTGTGTGTGCAAATTTTTTATAAAGCGGCGCCCTTTTTTCATATAATGCCTTCAGTGCCTCTGTTCCGCCTGCGCTAAGGGGTCTGTCCTTTGTATCAAGCCGCCCGAGAGGTCTGTCAATATACAAAACGGTGCCGTTCTGATGCATAATATCATAATTTTCCATAACGGTAATTGCTCCGCCGCCCGTTGCTATTACGCATCCGCTTTTTTTGCAAAGCTCTGAGAGGACATCGCTCTCAATTTTGCGAAAATGTGCTTCTCCAAATCGTTCTATAAGCTCTTTAGGCGATGCACCCTTTTTTGCAATTTCGTCATCACTGTCATAAAATGGCCTTTCAAGCAGGCGTGCCAATTCTTTTCCCACACTGGATTTTCCGCATCCCGGCATACCTATCAGAATAATATTTTTTGTTTGTTTTTCAATTTTTCTTTTTATTTCTTCAATTTTAATATCGGGAACTTTTGTATCTGTAAAAAGCTCACACGCAGATTTTGCCTGCGCTACAAGCATACCAAGACCGTTTACGGCTTTTATTCCCATTTTTTCGGCATCAAGTATAAGCTTTGTTTTTGCAGGGTTATATATAACATCGAGCAGTGCCTCACACTTTTTAAAGTGTGTTATGTCTACAGCGCTTTCCCCTGTATTGGGGTACATTCCCACGGGGGTTGCATTTACAACGATTTGCGCATTGTAAAATCGCGCCATATTACCTGAATTTATATCTTCCCTCGTAATAATGCTTATACTTTTTGCACCCATATCCTCACAAACACAGACAATAGTTTTTGCCGCACCGCCTTTTCCTATTACGGCAACATCTTTACCTGAAATTTCTGACTCTGCTTCCTTTATCATATAGCAAAAGCCATAGTAATCGGTATTATAGCCGCAAAGCTTTCCACCCTTATTTACTATAGTGTTTACTGCGCCGATTTTTTCTGCCTCGGGTGAAATCTCATCAAGATATTCCATTACGGCAGTTTTATATGGAATTGTCACATTAATACCGTCAAAATCTCTTTCTTCCAAAAAATCTTCAAGCTCATTCTCCAAAAGCTCCTTATACTCATACGAATAATCGGAAAGGGCATTATGAATTGGCTTTGAAAACGAATGGGAAAGCTTTTTTGCAATCAGAAAACATTTCATTATAATCAGTCCTTTTACGCTTCTCTGTAGCTGCCAAGATATTTGACGTTATTAGCACCCAGCGAATATTCAAGCTGGTCAATAACCGCAGGGAGCTTTTCCGAATAAATTGATACATCTATATCAAAATAGAACATAAATTCAAAATCGCTTTCGGGAATGGGACGGCTTTCAAGCTTTATTATATTAATGCCGAGTGAATAAAAGTTTGCGATTACACTGTAAAGAGCACCTGCACGATGCGGTGTTTTTATAAGAAGACTTGTTCTGTCCGCCCCCGGATATATTTCAAGATTTTTTGAAAAGCAGATAAAGCGTGTATAGTTGTTTTTCGAATTTTGTATATGCGGCTTTATTATTTCAAGATTATACTGCGATGCACATAGCTCAGAGGAAATTGCCGCAACAGTATTACTCTGTGCTTCTGCTACCATTTTTGCTGCAATCGCAGTGTTTTCACACTCTGTAATCTTCACATCACGCCCTAAAGAAGAGAGGAAATCGCCCGACTGGCTGATTGCCTGCGGATGCGAGAAAATTTCCTTGATATCCTCCATTTTTGTGCCCTGCTTCGCAAGAAGATTGTGGTCAATCTGCATCTTAGTGCTGCGGACAATACTGAATTTATGCTCACTCATAAGATTATAAATCTGAGTTACACTGCCCGCACTGCTGTTTTCAAGCGGTACTACACCATAACTGCAAAGACCGCTTTCAACCGCCTGGAAAACAGACTCAAATGACTGACAGTACATAATTGACGGCTTTTCAAAAATCTTCTGACATGCCGCAGAGGAATGTGCACCCTCTACACCCTGACACGCAACTATTGCCTTTTCAGGGAAAAGCTGAGGTGTGTTTTCCATTGCTTTTTTAATGGCATTGGAAAGCCCTGATGCAGGTGCAATCGCCCTGCTCTGATAATTACGGCTAAGCTCAAGAATGGAACTGTAAAGCCTTCTCGTATAATCGCCGAACTCCTCTCCTGCTTTTTCCTCTACCTTTTCAAGGAGCTTTCTCTCTCTTTCGGCATCGTATACATTCATACCGTTTTCTTTTTTATATGCGGCAACTTCCTTTGCCACATTCATTCTTTTGACGAAAAGCTCTACAAGCTCTTTATCAATATTATCAATTTCTTTTCTGCATTCCACAAGTTCCATATCAAACACTCCTTCACAAAATTAAATCTGCTATTGCAATTGCCGCTGCCGCCTCAATACATACGGTGGCACGCTTTACTATACATGGGTCGTGACGCCCTTTTATTTCAAGAATTGTTTCCTCTTTTCTTGAAAGAGATACACTTTGCTGTGGCTTTGAAATTGACGGCGTAGGTTTAAATGCCGCACGGAATATTATTGGCATTCCCGAGGAAATTCCCCCTAAAATTCCTCCGTGATTATTTGTCTTTGTCACAATCTGCCCGCCTTTTACGATAAAGGCATCATTGTTCTCACTCCCGTAAAGAAGTGCGCTTTCAAAGCCGCGTCCAAACTCAATCCCTTTAACGGCAGGAATTGCAAATATAGCGGATGAAATTCTTCCCTCTATTCCGCCAAAAAGTGTATCGCCAAGACCGCTCTTTATTCCTACAACGGCACACTCTACAACTCCGCCGACACTGTCACCATCGGCACGTGCTTTTCTGATGTGCTCTTTCATAAGCTCTCCCTTGTTTTCGTTAATCACGGGAAAAGCTTTGTCACCCACAAAATCATCCTTCGTGACATTTACACCGTCAAAGGCATCATCCTTAATTTCCCCTACCGATGCAATGTGTGCACCGATATATATGCCCTTTTCTTCATATAACTGCATAAGAATTCCGCCGACAACACAAAAAAGTGCCGTAAGTCTGCCCGAAAACTGTCCTCCACCAGAAACATCACGTTCATCACCAAACTTTGCCCACGCCGCAAAGTCAGCGTGCCCAGGACGAGGCACGTCACGCAGGTTTTCATAATCCTTTGAGCGTGTATTGGTATTTTCTATTATGGCGCAAACGGGGGCACCGCACGTTTTTCCATCCACTAAACCCGAAGCGAAAATGACCTTATCCGCCTCTTTTCTTGGTGTGGAAAATTCGTCATTTCCGGGTGCTCGTCTTGCCATAAATGCTGCAAGCTTTTCCTCATCCACCTTAAAGCCTGACGGCAGACCGTCAATTATAACACCCATTTTTTCTGAATGAGATTGTCCGAACATCGTTATTTTAATTTTATTACCGAATGAAAAGCTCATATTACTTTTCCTCCCAGCATTTTAAATTGTTCATAAAAATCAGGATATGATTTTGATACCGCCTGCGCAATGTCAAGCTCTACATTTTCTGTGCAGAGAGTGGATGCAACTGCACTGCACATTGCAATGCGGTGGTCATTCGCACTTGTAACCTTTCCTCCGTGCAGAGAGGATTTTGTAATAATTATCGAATTTTCATCCGCCCTTATATCTGCACCAAGTGATAAAAGCATATCCACAGTTGTCTTAACACGGTCACTTTCTTTTTCACGCAGTCTCTCAATATTTCTTAGCACCGTTGTTCCCTCTGCGGCAGTTGCCGCAACCGAGATTATGGGCACAATGTCGGGTATGTCGGCACAATCCGCCTCTATTGCCCGAAGTGCCGATTTATATACTGTAACACAATCTGCCTCTACAGTGATTTTTGCGCCCATTCTGCGCAGAATATCGATAATGACACTATCCCCCTGCAGAGTATCGGGTCGCAAATTGGTGCAGGATATTTTTTCGCCTCTTCCTACTGCACCAAGGACAAGCCAGAATGCAGCATTTGAATAATCGCCCTCTATCTTTATTTCTCCCGGCGAGGTGTAGCAAGCACCTTTTTCCACCGTATACCCGTCATCGGTCTTTTCTATAGACAGACCAAACTGTTTTTGAATATCTGTCGTTATATCTATGTATGGTGCACTTTTAAGAGCAGACGTCATTTTTACTCTTCCTCCGCCCATATTACCGAGTGCAAATAAAAGCCCCGTAATAAACTGGGAGCTTATATCCCCAGGAATTTCAAATACATCTCCGCTAAGCTCACCGCTTATTTCCAATGGAAGAAATGTATCTGCAGGATGTTTTATTTTAATCCCGTTATTTTTCAGTGCAGAGAGCAGAGGGTTAAGAGGTCTTTGCCCAAGCCTTTCTGCACCGATAAATTTACAGCTTTTTCCGAGCGACGCCGCAAACGGAACCATAAACCGAAGTGTCGAGCCGCTCTCTTTGCAATCAAGAACACACTGTGTTTCGTCTTTTTTGTTTTTGTCTATGGGATATACCGTAACATACCCGTCACCATATTCAAACCTTGCACCAAGTGCCCGAAGGCACGAAATGGTCGCCTTTATATCCATAGAAAACGTATCACATATTATTTTTGTTTCTTTTTCACTTACTGCAGCGCAGATAAGCGCTCTGTGCATACACGATTTTGACGGCGGCGCACTGACTGTTCCGTTTAAAACAGACGGTATAAGTGTAACCTTCATACCATTTACTCCATTCCTTCTGTAAAAATATCAAGAAGCTCGTTCATACCTACCTTTATAACATCGCATTCCCCAAGTGAAAGCGGCACTACAAGGTTAATTGCATCTGCCTCCGCTTTTTTATCGGCACGTGCTCCCTCGGCAAGCTCTGTCGGTGAAAAATCACACGACTTAGGCAAAGAAAACTTTTCAAGCATCTTTAAAAGTATGTCGCAAGTGCCTTCCCTGCAAAGCCCCCTCTTTTCCCATGCCTTTGTTACAATATACATACCTATAGCAACACAGCGCCCGTGTGAAAGGGTGAACTCTGCCGCCTTTTCAATTGCATGCCCTGCCGTATGACCGAAGTTGAGAATTCGCCTTATTCCGCCCTCAAACTCATCCTCGCACACAATTTCACTTTTTATCTCAATACATCTTGATATAATTTCCTCAATATTCTTTTCTGTATTATCAAGAATTAACTCATCTATTCCCCTGCCACGTATCATTGCATATTTTATGACCTCAGCCATACCATCTGCAAAGAACTCAGCGGGTAGGGTCTGAAGCACATCAGGGTCAAACACTACCAATCGGGGCTGATAAAATGCACCCGCCAGATTTTTACCATATTCAAGGTCTATTGCCGTTTTACCGCCAACTGAGGAATCCACAGCCGCCAAAAGCGAGGTCGGGATTTGAACAAAGTTTATTCCGCGCATATATGTTGCCGCACAAAAACCCGTTAAATCACCCGTCACTCCGCCACCTAAGGCAAAGAGGGTATCTTTTCTTGTCAAATGCGCTTTTGCCAGAAAATTAAGTATATCAATAAAGGTCTGTGCATTTTTTGATGTTTCCCCTGCTTTAAAAACATACTCTGTAACAGAGAAGCCTTCTTTTAAAAGAGAGGCTTTCACCCTCTCCATATAAATTGGTGCAACATTACTGTCACTGATAACACACGCCCTGCCGCAAAGACCTGTCTCCGCCGCAAAAGCACCTATATTATCTATAGCGCCCCGACTTATTAAAACATCATATTCACTTGATGCGTTAACTCTGATTTTTCTCATATCAACCAATACTTTCCTTTATTATAGTTCCTTCGTCAAGAAGCTTCGTAAGTGTTTCTCTGTCATTTTCCTTTATAGCCTTACTGTATTTTGAAAGCTCCTCAATTATTGTGTCAATTTCAAAAGCGATATTCTCGCTGTTATCAAGGAAAAGTTCCGCCCACATAGCACTGTTAAGCCTTGCCACCCTTGTAAGGTCACGGTAGCTGCCCGCTGAAAAACCTTTATGAACACGTGCGTTGGGACTTTTTACATATGCATTTGATACAACGTGTGCAAGCTGTGATGTATATGCAATTATTCTGTCGTGCTCTGCGGCACTTGTTATTGTTACGCTTTTAAACCCTGCCTTTACAAGAAGCTCTTTAACCTCCTGCAGTATTTCAAGCTTTTCATTCTTGTCAGGGACTAAAATCATTGATGCTTTATCAAAAAGAGATGCACGTGAATACTTAAATCCCGAAAACTGTGTTCCTGCCATCGGGTGTCCGCCTATAAAGCAAAAGCCGTTTTCTTTTGCAATTTTAAATCCACATTCGCAAACAGAGCGTTTCGTTCCTGCACAGTCAACAACAACAGTGTTTTTTCTGATGTATGGGGCAAATTTTTCAAGGAACTCTTTCGTTGCCTTTGGATAAAGTGCAACAAAGATATAGTCACACTCTTTTATGTTTTCTTCATCCATAACACCATCAATTGCATCTACAAGCTTAGCACGCATAATGGTTGTATTATCAATGTCATATCCAAACACCTGTGTATCAGGCAGTTCACCAAACGCCTTTGCCAGTGAGCCGCCTATAAGCCCCAGTCCCGCTACTGCTATTTTCATTTCTGATTACTCCTTTATCGCCTCAATAACTCTTTTTACCGCCTTCGCAGTATCGGCAAACTGCTCGGGTGTAAGTGACTGTGCACCGTCGCAAAGCGCACGCTGAGGATTATTATGCACCTCTATCATAAGACCGTCTGCACCTGCTGCCGCCGCACTGAGGGCAAGCGGCTTTACAAGCCTTGAAATACCGCAGGCGTGGCTTGGGTCAACAATAACGGGCAGATGTGAAAGCTCGTGAAGTGCAGGCACTGCAGAAATATCAAGCGTATTTCTTGTTGCCGTTTCGTACGTTCTTATACCTCTTTCGCAGAGGATTATGTTTTCATTACCCTCGCTCATAATATATTCGGCACTCATCAAAAGCTCTTTAAGAGTATTTGCAAGACCTCTTTTTATAAGGATAGGCTTTTTCGTTTTGCCAAGCTCTTTAAGCATTTCGAAGTTCTGCATATTTCTTGCGCCGACCTGAATAATATCAACATCCTCAAAAAGAGGAAGATGCTCTGCACTCATAATCTCCGTTACAATGGGAAGTCCTGTTTCCTTCTTTGCTTCCAAAAGAAGCTTAAGTCCGTCTGCACGAAGCCCCTGGAAATCATACGGTGATGTTCTCGGTTTAAATGCACCGCCCCTTAAAAAGTCTGCACCTGCTGCCTTTACCGCCTTTGCAACCTCTATTATCTGCTCCTCGCTTTCAATTGAGCAGGGGCCTGCAATTATACCAAAATGTCCGTCGCCCAGTTTCACACCACCCGCCTCAACGTAGCTGTTTTCGGGATGGAATTTTCTGTTGGCATTTTTGAAAGGCTCCGTAACACGTGTAACCTGAGAAACTATATCAAGACCTTCTAAAAGCTCTGTATCAATTCTGCTCGTATCGCCGATAAGTCCGAGTACCGTCTGAAATTCACCCGTGGAAATGTGTACTCTGACATTTTGCCCCTCTATCCAGTTTACAAGGTTTTCAAACTGTTCCTTTGCCGCATTGTTATTAACTACTACTATCATTTTTATGCACTCTCCTATTAGGCTAAAAAAATAGGTCCTGCAGTGATTGTCACTGCAGGACCGAAAATTCAAACATTTTCTTACTTATTCGCAGCACAAATCACTTTTACTTTCAGACAAAATAAAGTAAAAGTAAAAATATGCAGCTGCAAATACAAATAAGCTCATGTCTTTTCTCCTTCAAAAATTTCTTACGCTCATATTAGCACAATTACCCTTGCCTTGTCAACAAAAATTTTTAAATTTTGTAAAAAGAAAATTATTCGGCTTCCTTGGTATTCTCACTTCGGTTACTGAGCGTTACCTTTAACACCTTTTCTTCGTATCCCGACTCTCCACCGGGGATTTTAACAGTAACCTCAACCTTTTCGCCTGCCTTATAATATCTTAATCTTTCCTGCAACTGAGCAATTGTCGTAATTGTGTATCCGTCAAATTTTGTTATTACATATCCTTTTTTTATTCCTGCCTTCTGTGCACCAAGGTCATCCATGACAGACTCTACAAATACACCCACAGGTATGCCGAAGGTCTGCGACATTGACGAGGAAACATCTGCACCCGTTATTCCTAAAAACCCCTGCTTTTCCTCATCAACCACACTGCGTGTGCGTCTGAGCATCAGTTCATCAATTATACTGCCGACATCTGAAATCGGGATGGCATATCCCATTCCCTCAACGCCTGTTGTGGCAATTTTCACGGAATTAATACCGATTACATTACCCTGCATATCAAGAAGTGCACCGCCGCTGTTCCCCTGATTGATTGCCGCATCTGTCTGAATAAAGGAATTTGTTACAACAGAAGAGCCGTCTGCACTTTCCATTGTGATTTTTCTGTTAACTGCACTTATTATTCCCGTTGTAACAGACTGACCGTAGCCAAGTGCGTTACCGATTGCAACTACCTGGTCACCGGGCTTTAATGCACTGGAATCACCGATTGTCGCAACCTTAATCTGAGAGAGAACATCAGCAGGAATATCTTTAAGCGCAACTGCAATAACCGCTAAGTCCTTGTCTGAATCATATCCCTTTACAATAGCAGTGGGAATATCCTCACTTTCAAGAATTGAGCTTTGCGAATTTGCACCGCCCTCTTGTGCCTGCATTTCAAGCTTACTTTCGACGGGGCTGAATACAACACTAAGTTCCTTTGAATTTGCTACAACGTGGTAGTTTGTAACTATAAGAAGCTCCGTATCGTTTTTGCCTATTATTATACCGCTGCCCGAGCTTGTGCTCTCCTGCGAATATTTGCCGAAAAACGTCATAACATCAGAAACACTGCGGTTAGTAATTGCAACAATTGCGCCCATACATTCATCAGCAATTGCAGTAACATTTGAAATCTGCCCCGAAGCTGTGTTTTCCGCCTTATTAAGCGCTACATTTGTAGAGCCTATGGAGATTTTGGACATTCCTATCTTTGTGGAAATACTGCTTGAAAAACCAAATGCAGCACCAAACACAATTCCCGCAACCAGAGAAAGGGCGATTACCCTTGCCCACTTCCCCGCCTTTTTCTTTTCCTTGCGTGTCAGTGTAAATTCAGGCATTGCCTCTGCCTTTTCCTCCTGCACTGTTTCTTCCTCCAGAGTATTTTCCGTATCTTTTTCTTCTTCGTTTATTATTTCACCCTCTATAATACTGCTGTTTTCAAATTCGTTATTCATAATGCTTCCTCCGCTTCAAAATAGTCCTCAAAATTTCTTTTTTCTATTATATCATAAAACTTAAATACATACAAACATTATTTATTTTATGAATTTTTTTTTAATTTCTTCATTATTTTTCTAAAAAGTGGTTGCATTTTTTATTTTTGTGCAGTATAATAACGTAGAAGTTAATATTCCTCCTTAGCTCAGTCGGTAGAGCACGCGGCTGTTAACTGGAACGAGCCTGACCGCTGCCGGTGGCAGATGAAGGGAGGGCGAGTTCGGAGAAAATAGGGAGTAATATGAGCGGCAGCGAAATAGTACGACCATATGTTGGACCGGTCGTTGGTTCGAACCAACGAAAAACAATATTTGAAAATTAAAAATTACTCCATAGCTCAGTCGGTATAGCACGCCGCTGTTAACCGCGGTGTCGTTGGTTGGAGTCCAACAGGGGGAGCCAAAATAGACAAACACATTTTATAAAATA
>JAFSBF010000122.1 GCA_017441965.1 Clostridia bacterium
CTCACTTTTACATTCAGCAGAATATGTAGGCAGGCTCATAAGCATAGTTTCATCATATATAAGATAATATTCTTTCCTTTTTAACTGATTGGAGGCAAACACTTCCTCCTGCGTTGTCGCTGTCTGCATGGGCTTTGCCCATCCTGCGGCGTAGTCACAGCATACATATTCATAGCCGTCCTTTTGGGCAATGGTCTTTACTCTTACCCCCTCGGGAATGGTTGCTACAGTATCCTCTTCCCCGGGCAGGGTATAAAGCTTCATTCCCTTACTTTCCATTGTATTAACATATCCGTCACGTGCCTCACCAAAAGGTGCAATTATGTCTGTCTGCTGAGTTTGTGCAGGCACAGCAGAGCCGGGCGGCAGCCATCCGAGTTTTCCACCGTAATTTACAAGGCACCATCCGCTTAAAGTGCTCCTCTGTACAAAGACTGCACTTCCTTTTTTTACGCTGCCGACAACAAAGCCTCCATCACCCTCATTTTGGGAAGGAACGCTTAATATATCCTGACTTTCCATACCGTCAAGCGGCGTAACCTCATACTCTATATTTACTAAAGTTCCCGCATTTGACTGTGCATTTGAAAGCGACTGTGTTGTATAACGAAGGTCTATCCATCCGTTTATTCCGTCATAGGAAACATACGCATAATCACCTTTGGTTTCCCTGACTGTAAGCTTTATACAATCGGGAATTACTGCATATAAATTTTTCCCGTCGGGGGCGTCCTTAAGCTCAAGCCCGCGTCCGCCGTCTGAAAGCACATATACATAATATATTCCGTACTTTTCCGTTTCCTTTTCAGCCTCTGTTTCATAGCGCTTTGTTTCTTTTGTCTGTATCCACGCATATTTTCCGTTCATTGATACAAGACCCCAGCCTGATGCAGTTTCACGCTTTATCTGAAGCACCATATCATTGGGAACTAAATATTTTTGTTCACTTCCCAAAACCTCTGAGAGGGACGGCACATTATAAAGCACCGCTCTGTCACTGCTTGAATTTACCTTTACATTTTTTGTGCTGTCATTACCCGTTGCCTCAGCCGCCTCATCATATATATCACGTGTAAAGCTGAGATTTATCCAGCCGCACTTGTTTTTAAATTCAACAAGCCCCCATGTGCGCTGCGTTTTAATAAGCTTCATCTTTGAGCAGGCGGGAATATCAGTTATTTTGTAGCTTTCCTCATAAGGGGAAAGGCGAAGCTCTATCATTCCATCCACCGACGCGCTATAAACGTAATCTGCAGCATCTGCACTAAATGCAACGCCCATCATAAGTAATATCATAAATATTGCAGAAGATATTTTCTTCATTCGTACTCTCTCCCAAGACAAAAAATTCCTAATATATTTTACATCAAAGCCGCCTGATTGTCAATAATAATGAAGAGCGCAAAAATTTTTTAAAAAAACTCTTTACAAATCTATGTTTATCTGCTATACTAATATCGCTATGCGGGAGTGGCTCAGTGGTAGAGCGTCACCTTGCCAAGGTGAACGTCGCGAGTTCGAATCTCGTCTTCCGCTCCAGAAAAAAGCGTACTGAAATTTCAGTACGCTTTTTTCAGTTATATTTGCCGCAGTTATATTCGGCTATCGCCGAGTGATATTGTGCTCCGCACAGTTAAAAGGCAAATATAATATAACTGCAAACATAGTTTGCAATAACACTTTTGCTCTGCAAAAATATCACTCCATCAAAGATGGAATATCACTAAAACTACTTTTTATCCTATTTGAACAAAATTGACTTCGTCAATTAAAGGTTCGCTTCGCTCACCTTTTTATAAGGTAAATTTTGTTGTTACAAGCAATTGCTGACGCAATTTCCTATGTAATCAAAAAGAGCACCTGCAATTGCAAGTGCTCTTTTTCATTATTTCAATATTTCATCTATAACCTTTGACATTCCTTTTTCCTGCTGCTGCATCTCATAAGCAAGCTTAAACTGTGTACGGCATCTTACGAGATTATGCTCGGGATATTTTGTTGCAAAATATACATCGCCGTCAATATAGTCTGTCAAGAAACGCATTCCGCACTCAATTGTCATAAGGTATGCACTGTATGGAAGAAGCTCACGCTCTTTTTCTGTAATACTGTCACCGAGCGCACTTAAAAAGCCTTCAGCATACGCACGGAAAAGCTCAATATCAAAATGCACCTTATCAAGGTCCTTTTCATCCTCTGCGGCTGTGCTTGCACCAAAACGGATTGAATCACCAAAGTCATAAAGCATTGAGCCGGGCATAACCGTATCAAGGTCAATAACGGCTTTACCCTTTCTTGTTTCAGGGTCCATAAGAATATTGTTAAGCTTTGTATCGTTGTGTGTTACCCTGAGGGGAATAGACTTATCTGCAAGAGCTTTTATAATTTTATCATATGTATCCTTACGCTCAAGCACAAACTCTGTTTCTTTCTCGCAAGTTTCAAGTCTTCCCGACTTATTCTCCTCTACCGCTTTCTTAAAGTTTTCAAAACGGTTGGGTGTATCGTGGAAACGTGCTATAGTTTCGCTTAAAGCACTTGCATCAAAATCAGAAAGTGCCTTCTGAAATTCACCGAAAGAAAAACCTGCATTACGAAAATCCTCTGCATTCTCCGCCTTTTGCAAGGTAAGAGAATTTTCTATAAAGTCATATACTCTGTAGCATCCGTCCTCTGTTTTGAGCATCGGCTGCCCGTCATTTGTTTTAATGACTGTAAGGGAAAGCGCACCCTTCTTCTCAATATGCTCTGTTACGAGTAAAATGTTATTCATAACATTTTCAGGCTGCTTGAAAACAACGGTGTTTATTTTCTGCAAAATATAGTTTTTTGCTGTTGTTTCTGCAAGAAACGTAGAATTTATATGCCCCTCGCCATAGGGAGCAATATTCTTAACCTCGCCCTCAATGGCAAAGCCTTTTAATACATTATATTCCTTCATATAATCCTGCATTGATGTATCCTCCTATAGCCTCTTTAAGCTCGGGCAAATCCTCTCTGTATGTAATACCGTACCACTTATCCTTGTTGGTATATACTTTTATGGTTGCCTTACCTGATTTTGCCATATCATTTATAATTGTGGGAATGAAAAATTCATCCTTTGACAAATCCGCCTCTTTAAGGAATGTCTGATAATCCTTTTCAATCTGCTCAAAAACGTCGGGTGTAAGTCCCCAGAGGTTCATAGACACGGGTGTTTTTGCATCAAGAGCAACATCCTTCCCGTCAATTACACACGTCATATCAGAATTTATCTTTGTAACCTCGGTTACGTCAGTAAGATAGCCGTTCTCCACACTGCACACACCGCGTGAAACTGTTCCGTTAGGACTTAATGTGTTTGAAAGCTCATACGCAGTCATTGCAAATTCGCCTTTTTTCGCATTCTTTAAATGCTCCGCCATTTCAAAGAACGCATTGCTGCCGTAATAGTCATCGGCATTTATTATTGCAAAAGGCTCATTCACGCTGTCCTTACAGCACAGTATTGCGTGTCCTGTACCAAAGGGCTTCGTTCTTCCTTTTGGAAGCTGAGATAAATCCTGCATAACATACTCTGTCTTAATAGTTTTTTCAATACGGCTTCCTACAAGGCGTATAAAATCCTCCTTCATATCCTCACGGATAATGAAAACAACCTTTGTAAAGCCTGCCTTCTTGGCATCAAATACGGAAAAGTCAATGATAGCCTTACCGTCGGGCGTAATACTTTCCGCCTGCTTAAGACCGCCAAATCTGCTTCCCATACCTGCCGCCATTACTACTAATGTAATATCCTTCATTATACATACCTCCTGAAATTTTTAAAAAAGTCACCTATTATAATCATTATAAACCATCAAAAAACAAATTTCAATAGAAAAACGGCTATAAAACATTTAATTTTGGCTACTTTTTTGTCTAAGTGATATTCTGTACTTCGTACAGAGTGATATTTTTGCAAAGCAAAAGTGTTATTGAAACCTGATTGTTTCAGTGATATTATATTTGCCATTAAACCGTGCGAAGCACAATATCACTCGGCGTTGCCGAATATCACTGCAAAGCAATATCACTTGCCGTAGGCAAATATAACTGAAAAAAGACTATTCCGAAGAATAGTCTTTTTTTTTTGGCTCCTCCAGCTGGGCTCGAAC
>JAFSBF010000123.1 GCA_017441965.1 Clostridia bacterium
AACAAACTCGATTAAAGAAGTCAAACGTAGAGAAAAGCTATTTGTAAGAAATGATGACAAAACACATCTTGCAATGAAAAGACTACAATGCTTTATCGCATATCACAGAAAAGAATTTACTGAAAACTGTATTACTTTTCACGGATTACGTCATACATATGCACATGAAAAGTATAGCGAGTTCATAAACAATGGTAAAAACGAAAAAGAAGCCCGGAGAATGGTATCCGAGCTTCTGGGGCATCACAGAGATGATGTAACAAGAATATACCTCTACGGCGGTGAGGAGAATGTTTAATTCTTATCCTGACGTACTTTCCGTAAAGCAGCTATGCGAAATACTTGACATAGGTAAAAACACCGCATACAGGCTGCTACAAAGTGGAGAGATTAAAAGTATTAAGATTGGTAAGGTATATAAAATACCTAAAAAAGAAGTACGCAGATATCTCAGCAGATAGACTTGAAAAAAGTAGTCTGCTATACTATAATGGTGGTATAGCAGACTACCTAATAATCGTGAAAGGAGATTAATTTATAATATGGGTAGTTTACAAATTAAAAATGGAAGATATTATGGTTCAGTATATGTTCCTGCAAAAAAGAAGCTGATACAAAGGGCATTAGGAATATCGATAAACGAAAAGTCCAGCGAAAAGAAAGCCCTTAAAGCTTTAGCCAGACTTGAAATTGAACTTAGAAAGTCTAATGGTACAGAAATGACAGATATAAGCTTTGTTGATTTCCTTGAAAAATGGCTTGAATCTACCAAAGATACATATAAGCCATCAACGTGGGAAGGATACGAAAAGAATGTGCACGGAAAAATCAAACCTTATTTTGAACCTAAGAAATATAAATTGAAAGATTTAAAAGGAATGTATTTTACGGAGTATTTCAGTTTTCTTAAAGCTAATGGGAAGAGCAATGGAAAAGGCGGACTTAAAAGGAAGTCCATTATGAATATACGAGGTGTATTGTCTGCAGCATTTGAATACGCAGTTGCAAATGATATGATTGATTATAATTATATTGAAAGAAGCACAATGCCTAAGTTCTATGACGTAGAAAGTGAAGAAAAACAAGTTGTATATACGCCTCATGAAATTGCAATGCTTTTAACCTATGCAAGAGAAACAGAAAGTAAAATGTTATTGTTTCTTAATCTTGCCGTATTTACGGGTGCAAGAAAAGGGGAGATACTTGGACTTACATGGGATTGTATCGACTTTAAAAATTCAGTAATAACAATAAAGCAAAACAGAACAGGTTCAAAAAAATCTGTTTTGTCAAATCTTACAACTCCAAAAAGTAAAAACAGTACACGTTTGATTCCTGTGAGAAAAGAACTTCTGGACATGCTGTCTGACGAAAAACAAAAACAGAATGAAATGAAAAAGCTATTTGGAAATATGTACATAAATGAGAAATATGATTATGTAATACGCAAAGATGATGGTAGTATATATAATCCGAACAGCATTAACAGAATTATTATGAAAATGGAAAAAGAAATTGGATTACCACCATGTAGAATTCACGATTTCAGGCACTCATTTGCAAGCATTCTGTTTGATTCAGGTATTGAGCTTAGAGAAGTGACAACTCTTCTCGGTCATGGTCAGACAAGCACAACAGAAAAAATATATGTGCACCGAAAAAGATGTGGAAGCATAGATTCAATAAATGCTTTTGCACAAAAGCTTGGAATTTAGATTGACTTTAGAAAAACACTTTAGAAAACCTTTGAAAAACAAAAAAACAGATGGCTTAAACCTAAGTTTTAAGCCATCTGTTCCTGGCGGAGAAGGAGGGATTCGAACCCTCGCGCCGGTTTCCCGACCTACGCCCTTAGCAGGGGCGCCTCTTCGACCTGCTTGAGTACTTCTCCATATGCAGTAAAGCTACCAATCAAGGAATAATCCTTGCATATTATAAAAAAATGGCGGAGAGGGTGGGATTCGAACCCACGCGCCCTTTCGGACAAACGGTTTTCAAGACCGCCTCGTTATGACCACTTCGATACCTCTCCAATCAAATTCGACCTTGTTAGTATACCAAAACATAAGTAAAATGTCAATGGTTTTTTTGTAAAAACTTTAAAAATCAGCTTAATTTATTCAGCGCATCTTCTGCTGCAGCCTGCTGTGCCTGTTTTTTACTGTACGCACTGCCGCTTCCTAAAATTTTGCCGTCTGCAACAACCTGCATATTAAACAGACAATGGTGAACGGGACCTTCAGATGATACAAGGTTATAGAGAATATTACACGGTCCGTTTTCCTGTAGTTTTTCCTGAAGTCTTGTTTTATAATCAATTATTTTTCCGTTTTTTACTGCATTATCAATTTTATCAGCATAAACAGAAAGCAGATAATCACGTGTGTTGTCAAGACCTGCATCAAGATACATTGCGGCAATATGAGCCTCAAACATATCGGCAAGGATAGAAGGGCGTTTGCGCTCACCTGATTGCTCCGCACCGTTACCAAGAAGCATACACTCGTCTATCTTAAGCTCAAGTGCAAGGGCAGAAAGCGCCCCTTCACATACAAGCAAGGCACGCAGACGGCTCATCATACCTTCATCAAGCTCACAAAATTTTGAGAATAAGTATTCGCCGACAAGAAAATCGACAATTGCATCACCTAAAAACTCAAGCCTTTCATAGCTTGCCACATTGTTTTCGTTTGCATATGATGTATGTGTAAAAGCCGTCTGTAAAAGCTGCGGATTTTTAAAAAAATAACCGATATTTTTTTGAAACTTATTTATATCCACAAGATTATGCCCCTTATAATTTAGATTAATTCTTCAATTCTTTCTGCAACATCTCCGACAGTTTCAATGCCCTCAAGCTGCTCATCCTCAATTTCGATGTTAAATTCATCCTCAATTTCGCATATGATTGTTGCAATATCAACACTGTCTGCGTGAAGGTCTGCAATAAACTCTGTACCCTCTGAAATGTCATCTGCATCTATTCTGAGTCTTGCACCCATAGCATCAGCAATAATTTCTTTAAGCTTATCAATAACCATAATCTTAACTCCTTTTTTATTATATTAAGAATATCATAATATAATTTACGTTTACAGTCAAGAGAAAAAGATTACTTTTTACCTGATTTGTTAAAATATGTAGGAAAAAACAGTGATAAATTAATGGTTGTAAATCACAAACCCCTTTTGTGTATAATATAGAACAAAAGGGGTTTGTGAAGTTTTCAGAAAATATACATTACACTTAATACGAGAAGTACAATTTCACATATGATTGTATTTACAGCGGAAATATATTCGTGCTGTTTAAAGTCATAGACCGTAACTGACACCGTGTATATAATGCCCCACAGGGCGGCAAGTAAGAAGAAAAATTTGAAAATATTCATAAAAACTCCTTCGATTAGTTTGTTTCTTCAAAGTCTGCATAGGTAACATCGAAAGAAACATTTATTTTTGCATCAGAATACTTTTCTTCCCAATTAAATTTTTTCCATTGCGAAAGATTTGAAAAATGCTTTTTGAGGGAGTCGCCAAGTCCCAGGAAATCACAGTCATACATTGTTTGAAAGTCATAAATAAGCTTTTTTGTAGAAGCATCAAGCCTCTTTTTTAAATAATAGCAAAATTCTTTGGACTTTAAGGTGTCATTTTCTATTTTTCCTGCGTCAACATATTCAATAAAAATCGGGACTTTGATATCAATGTGAGCATTATCGTTTTTGATTTCAGATTTGATATTGACTTTTTCCTGCTGAATTATGCGTACAGTAACGAAATCTGAAACAGAGGGGTAAAAGATACTGTAGTTTTTAGGATAAAATTCATTGCCGATAAGCCTTGCAAGGTCTGTTTGAAAGCTGCCGAGAGTTGTAATGAGCTTATCATTTCGGAAAACGCCGCAACCGAGGATTTCAGCTTTGTTTGACGCATCACGCAAAAGCTCGCCTGCACGTGCTTCGTAAGAAAAATCATCACTGTGAGGGTGGAGTGATTGTGCAGGATTGGTGAGCTTATTTTTACTCAGGCCTACAAGGGGGACAATGCTTGAACTTTAGGTGTCGGTGAGGTTGAAATATAGATAATATAGATATGACTCGTTAACCTTGTCGGAGGCTACTTTCTGCATTATATGGTCATAGTATTTTCAAGATATTTTTCCTGTGACGGCTTTACACTGTTA
>JAFSBF010000124.1 GCA_017441965.1 Clostridia bacterium
CAATTCTCATCACTCCGCATTCCGTACTTATAAACTTTGTGCATATCTCACGGTCTCCATTGCATCCCCTGCATATTTATCTGCACCGATTTTATCGGCATATTCCTGCGTAAGGACTGCGCCCCCGACAACACATTTGCACCACGGCGCCGCCTCTTTAATTCTTTTTATAGTTTCCTCCATTGCAGGAACAGTTGTTGTCATAAGTGCACTAAGTCCCACAAGCGGGGCGTGAAGTTCCACTACCGTATCAACTATTTTTTCAGGTGGGACATCCTTTCCCAAATCCACAACCGAAAAGCCGTAGTTTTCAAGCAGGAGCTTTACAATATTTTTTCCAATATCGTGTATGTCACCTTGAACGGTAGCAATTACAATCTTGCCCCTTAAATCGGTATTTGTACTGTTTGAGGTCATTTTTGACTTTATCACCTCAAACGCACTTTTTGCCGCCTCCGCACTCATAAGAAGCTGCGGAAGATAAGTGGTCTTTTCCTCAAAGCCCTTACCGACAATATTAAGTGCAGGTATGATTTCGTTTTGGACAATGTCAAGCGGAGCTGTATTTTGTAAAAGGGCACGTGTCAGCTCCCCTGCCTTATCCTTAAATCCTTTTATTATTGCGTACTGAAGATTTGTATTGCTATCAGCATCAGCTTTTTTCGTATCAATAATACTCTCCGCAGCGACAGTTTTAAATGTTTCTGCCACAGATATATATTCCATACAGTTTTCATCAAGATTTTTAAGTGCCTTATATGTGTAATAGGTTTTCATCATATCAATACTGTACGGATTCATTATTGCCGCAGAAAGTCCGTTTTCAAGGGCGAGTGCAAAAAACGTGCCGTTTACTGCATCGCGCTCGGGAAGTCCGAACGATACATTTGATACACCGAGCATCGTATGACAGAAAAGCTCCTTTTTAATACGTGACAACGATTTCAGCGTACAGATTGCAGATTTTGTATCGGCACTTATCGTCATTGCAAGGGTATCGAAGATAATATCCTTTTTATCTATGCCGTACTGCCTAGCCGTTTCAAGTATTCTTTGTGCTATTTTAAACCTGCCCTCCACAGATTCAGGAATACCGTTATCATCAAGGGTCAGTGCAACAACCAGACCTCCATACTTTTTTACAAGCGGGAAGATTTTTTCCATACTCTCCTTTTTGCCGTTCACGGAATTTATCATTGCTTTTCCGTTATATCGTCGCAGCGCTTTTTCCATAGCAACGGCATCAGATGTATCAATCTGCAGAGGCAGATTTGTGACTGTCTGAAGAGAACAAACGGCATCTGTCAGCATTTCCACCTCATCAATATCGGGAAGTCCGACATTTACATCAAGTATATGCACACCCTTTTCCTGCTGATTTACACCCTCATTTAAAATATAACCCATATCATTTTCAATAAGCGCCTGCTTAAAACGTTTTTTACCCGTAGGGTTGATACGCTCCCCTATTAAAACGGGGGCATCTCCAAATTTTACTGCGTGCGTATATGAAGAAACCATCGTTATATTCTTTTGTTTTATTTCTTTTGGTAATACGTCGCGTGATTTTTCTGTAAGCGCAGCTATATACTGGGGCGTAGTACCGCAGCAGCCGCCTGCCACACGCACTCCCTCTTTAATAAGGTCTGTCACATCGTCTGCAAATTCCTGAGCCGTTACGTCAAACACAGTTTTTCCGTCCACTGCCCTCGGTAGTCCCGCATTCGGTTTGAGCACTACGGGGACAGAGGCGTTTTCCAAAAGCTCCATCACTACATTTTTAAGCTGACGCGGCCCCAGTGAGCAGTTTGCACCTATCACATCTGCACCCATTCCCTCAAGCATTGCTACCATTGCCGAGGGTGTCGCACCTGTCATAAGCTTTGAGTCCTCACCATATGCGTTTGAAACAATCACGGGGAGAGCCGAGTTTTCCTTTGCCGCAAGAAGTGCTGCCTTTGTTTCGTAGCTATCATTCATTGTTTCAATGATTATCAGGTCAGCACCATACTGCGCGCCTAATTTTACAGTTTGGGCAAAAAGTGAAACTGCATCCTCAAAATCAAGGTCGCCGAGCGGTTTTAAGAGCTTTCCCGATGGTCCTATATCAAGGGCAATGAATTTTTCCTGACCGCCCTTAGCTTGCTCGCGCGCGCATTTTGCATTATCAATTGCAGCTTTAATTATTTCAGAAAGCTCCTGCGGTGAAAATTTAAGTGTATTTGCACCAAAGGTATTTGTACATACAACATTACTTCCTGCATTAAAATAATCCTGATGTATCTTTGTTATAATGTCAGGGTGGGTTATATTCCATTTTTCAGGATGCTCCCCTGCGCTTAGTCCGTGTTGTTGCAAAAGAGTACCCATACCGCCATCAAGATAAACAATATTGTCTTTTAAAAATTCCAAAAAAGTCATACTTCACCTCTGAAAGAGCAATCTTTCTTATTGCAGTTTTTACATTTATTACTTTTTTCCTCTGCTCCGCCTTTTTTGACACCAACAAATGCCGTAACCGATTTTGACGGTGACATAAGCATACTGTCGTTAAGGCATACCCCTATTCTTTTGGGTGGGTCAAGCAGTGAAAAAATCTCCCTTTGCACAAAAATTTCGAGGTCACCATATCCGGGCGAAAAGCGCGGACACAGCGACATTTTAGTTTCTCTCTTTATATCCTCACAAAAAGCATCGCACAATGCCTCAATCCGTTCTGTCCCGATAGCCTGCATCATCAGCGAGCGTGACGGCATTATGCGTGAGTACCTATCTATAAGTCTGTCTATATGTGCGCCCACCGTTGCAGAAAAAAGCACTGCCTTTTCGCAGCCGCTTAAATTTTTTGCAAGCTTTTCAGACTTTACACAAATCGCACCAAAATCGCACGTGTTTTCTGCAATTTTTACGGGAACAATGCAGTAGCAGACCTTATAACAAAGCCTATCCTCTGCTTCCTTTATGCAAGAGGAAAGAAGAGATAAAACCTGCTCACTCTCCTCCCTGCACATCGCATATCTTAAAATTTCTTTTTTACAAAGGGGCGGTTTTTCATAGTTTTTTGTTAAAACAGTTAAATTCATTTTCCCAAAATATCAGAAAGGTTACTCTGAATTTTCTGCGCAACGTCAGGCTTATTCATAGAGTAAACGTGAACATTTGTTATGTTATTTGCGTATAAATCAATAATCTGATCAGTGGCATACGCTATGCCTGCCTGCTTCATAGCAGCACTGTCGGAGCCGAATTTGTCAACAAGGCTCTTAAACCGCTGCGGCATAAAGGAGCCTGAAAGCTTTAGTGCGCGCTCTACCTGATTTGCATTTGTGATAGGCATAATTCCGGGAATAACGGGCACGGTAATTCCTGCCTCACGAATTTTATAAAGGAAATTATAAAGCAGATTATTGTCAAAAAACATTTGCGTTGTAATGAAATCGCATCCTGCCTGAACTTTTTCGCAAAGGCGTTTTATATCCTCTTTCTGATTTACACTTTCAGGATGAATTTCGGGGTAACACGCGCAGCCTATACAGAAATTTTCGTCTGCCTCTTTAAGCTCCCTTATAAGGTCGATGGCATATTTATAATCCCATTTGCTTCGGTCTTCGGTTTCAAGGTGCGGCGGAATATCACCACGCAGTGCCATAACATTATCAAGTCCTGCTTTTTTTATTTCTTCAATTTTCCGCCTTACGGTTTCCCTTGTTGATGAAACACACGTAAGGTGTGCAAGAGTAGGCACACCGTAAAGCTCCTTTATATTCTTTGCAATATCAAGTGTATACTTACTCGTTCCGCCGCCTGCACCGTATGTAACACTCATAAAGGAAGGTCTCAGCTTTGCAATTTCCTCCGTTGCACTTTTTACGCTTTCAAATCCCGACTCACTCTTTGGAGGAAAAACCTCAAAGGAAAGGGAAAGCTTTTCATTTTTCAATAAATTTATAATTTTCATAATTTTACTCCATTTTACTTTTTATGAAAACATTATACACCTTGTACATAATCACGTCAAGAGACATCAATTTCCTGCATAACA
>JAFSBF010000125.1 GCA_017441965.1 Clostridia bacterium
AAAAAACACAGTCCTTTCAGGTGACAGCGTGAAGCTTAGCCTTACACCGTATGATGAAAACTACAATACGCCTGTAAAAACAACCAAAGAGCCAAAGTGGGTTGTTGCAGAAGGCAAAGGCTATGTGCGTGACAACGTATATTATGCAGAGGGTGCAGGCGAGGTTTTGCTGGAGCTTTATTATGATAACAAAAAAACTGACAGTGTTACTCTTTATGTAATAGATGATGTTGCAGGAATTACAGCCGACAGTAAGCTTTCTCTTTCGGCGGGGGCAACGATTACCACAGAAAATCTCATCGAGGTTTTCGACAAATACGGAAACAGTGCAACCGTTAAGGATATAACACTTCTTAACCCGAAATATGATAAAGATTTTATTGAGCTTTCGGGCGGCACTTTAAAGGTGCTTAAAGAGGGCGGCGGAAAAATTACTCTATCCCACGGAAAGGCGAAAAGGGATATTAAAGTAATTTCAGGAAAATACGATGCCGATATTGACGAGCCGCAGACAGATGATGCACTTAATAAAGAAGAGAGTGGTGCATTTACATTTAATGTTCTCGGCTTTACGGGGGCAACAAATCTCTTTGACAGAATTACCTATGCCCGTGCAATGGACACATTCAGAAAAGCGGACGTTTCTGCCGTAATAGGTGCAGACCTTCTTTCAGACCTTACACCCGATGCCGTTTCACCCGTAAGTGCGCAGAAACATACGTTACGTGATTTTGAAAATGCAAAGATTATATCAATGGAGCTTTCCTCAAAGGGTGTTATAGAGAGAGGTTTGCAGTGGAAAAAGCTTTCAGAGGCATTAAATAGTGCAAAACAGAAGAATATTTTCGTTCTTCTTCGGGGGACTGCCGAATTTAGTGGGGATATTGATAAAGCGGCATTTTCTTCAATGCTGTCAGACGGTGCAAAGAATAAAAATGTATTTGTAATCTATAGCGGCAGTGAAAATTTCTGCAGAATTGATGGCGGAGTGCGTTATATATCCCTTGCAGACGTAAAGGACGAAAAAATTCTGTGGAAATCAATTGAAAAGGCAAAATATCTTTCTTTTAACATTACGGCTGACAGTGTGACATACTGTTTTAAAAAGCTATACGGTTAAAAGTATAAAAAATCACCTTTGGTAAATAATAACACCGAGGTGATTTTTTATGCAGTTAAGTCAAAAGGAAACAAGCTTACTAAAGGATATGAAGGACACAGAGAAACTGTGCATTGATAAGTACACACAAGGCGCGCAGCAGGCAAAGGATCCGCAGTTAAAGCAGCTCTTTATTTCAATTGCGCAAATAGAGCAGGGTCACTACGATACGCTGACTAAGATTGAAAACGGAAACACGCCGCCGCAGTCGTCGGGAAATTCCTCCTCACAGCAAAGCCCGACATTTACGGAAAACTACGGACCTGCCGACAGTGAGGATAAGAAAAACGATGCATTCCTCGCAAGTGACCTTTTAGCCACTGAAAAGCACGCATCGCATTTATATGATACGTGTGTGTTTGAATTTAAGGATGAAAATATCCGTAACACAATCAATCACATCCAGAAGGAAGAGCAACAGCACGGAAAACAGCTTTATGACTATATGCAGAAGAATAATATGTACTGACATATGCAGTTAAAAGCCGTACTACAAGGGACAACATCAGAGCAAATTCGAAATGCGAAGTTCGAAATGCGAAATGTTGGTGGATTTTTTGCTTTGCAAAAAATCTTTGTATAGTTTGGTTTGCGCAGCTTTATACCAACAAAGAAAACTAAAATTGTCAAATACAAGGCAAATGACTTGTATTTGACAATTTTTATGCGGGTAAAAGCCGATATAGAAATTTTTACATATTACCTCTTGACAAAAGAATTAGTTAGTGTTATATTAAAGTCAAAGAAAGTCAAAGTCAAAAATTGACCAAAAAGAGGTGTTTATATATGAATATGTCGGATGCGATAGAAAAATTGCTTTTAGAGATGCTTCGGGAATCGGGCGGCAATGTTCAAATTCAACGTAATAATCTTGCAGGCGAGCTTAACTGTGTTCCAAGTCAGATTAATTATGTGATACAGACACGGTTCACCCCTGAAAGGGGCTACATCATTGAGAGCCGCAGAGGCGGCGGCGGAGGTGTTACAATTCGCAGTGTAAGAACGGAGCGTGGTGCATACCCTATGCATATAGTCAATGCCGTTGGTGATACTCTTTCCTACCGTACGGCGGCGGTGTTTGTGCAAAATCTTGTTGATTATGAATGTATTTCGACAAGGGAGGCACATCTTATTTTAGGGGCGCTTGGTGATAAGGTTTTGCCTTTTAATGCAGATGTTCGCGATCGCCTCAGGGCAAAGATTTTTAAAAGTATGATAACAAGCTTATTTAAATAAAGGATGGGATATATATGGTATGTGAAAAATGCGGAAAAAGACCGGCTACAGTTAAATATACACAGATAATAAACGGCAGAAAAAGCTCTCTTAATATTTGCTCTGCGTGTGCCTCGCAGGAGTCTATTTTTGATAACTTCGGCTCCCTTTTAAGCTTTCGTGAGCGTGAAGAGAAAGAACACGGACAGTGTCCGTGCTGCCATATGACGCTTTCTGAATTTTTAAGAAGCGGCAGAATGGGCTGCGGAGAATGCTACTCTACGTTCAGAAACCACGCAGATGCAATGCTTAAAAAAATACACGGTACATCAAAGCATATTTCAGAGGACAGCAAGCCCGTAAAAGAAGAAGTAAAAGAGCCAAAGAGTGAAATAGAGCTTCTTCGTGAAAAACTGGCAAATGCGATAGCAGAAGAAAATTTTGAAGAGGCGGCATCGCTTCGTGATATTATCCGTGAAAAGGAGGGCAAGTAAAATGAATAAACCTGTCGGAAATGAAAATGACATTGCCGTAACTACAAGAATACGCCTTGCCCGAAATGTAAAAGGGCTTCCCTATCCGAAAAGAATGGGGGAAGCGGCGGCAGAAAAACTCATTGAAGATGTGTGGGCGGCTTTTGATAATTCCCCTCTTAAAAGCGAGCTTAAAATCTACGATATGAATAAAATCTCGGATTTAGAGAAGAAAGCCCTCGTTGAAAAGCATCTTATAAGTGCAGAGCTTTGTGTTTCAAAGGTGCCGTCTGTGGCAATAATAAGTAAAGACGAAAAAATTTCCATAATGGTAAATGAAGAAGACCACATAAGAATTCAGGTGTTTGAGCAGGGTCTTGAGGCAGAGAGTGCATATGATATGGCAAAAAAGATAGAAACACTGCTTTCCGAAAAGCTCCGGTTTGATTATGACAGTGAGTTTGGTTATCTTACAAGCTGCCCCACAAATGCAGGAACGGGACTTCGGGCATCGGTGATGCTTCATCTTCCTGCGATAAGTGCGGCGCACAGAATAAATCCGCTCTTAAAATGGGCGGCAAACCTCGGAATGACAGTCAGAGGTCTTTACGGAGAAGGGTCAAAGGCAAGCGGAGCGCTGTTTCAGCTTTCAAACCAGATAACACTGGGAACAAGTGAAAAGGACATTATTTCACGTTTTACAGCGGCATCGTGCAGCCTTGTCAGCGAGGAACGCAGAATATGTGCAGAGCTTTTTGAAAATAATTACTGCGAGCTTACCGACAAAAGCCTCCGCAGTTTAGGTATAATAAAAAATGCATATATGATTTCGAGCAGTGAGGCATTAAGTCTTGTTTCAAACGTCTGTATGGGTGCAAATGCAGGAATAATCAAAAATATTGATACACCTAAGCTTCGCAGCGCACTTTTTTCATCAATGCCTGCACTGATGAGCCTTACAATGGATGATAAAGGCGATAAGGCTCGGGATATAAAGCGTGCACAGATATTGCAGGAGGCATTAAAATAGAGAGGAGAAGAACATATGAGTATAGAAAACAGATTTACACAAAAAGCACAGCGTGCGATAGCACTTTCTCAGGAATGTGCGCAAGGTACAGGCTGTAATTATATAGGAACGGAGCATCTTCTCTGGGGGCTTTTGGAGGAGGGAAGCGGTTTTGCCGCAAAGTATCTTTCTTCACTCGGGATGACGCCCCAGAACCTTAAAGAAAAAATTGAAAAATATAATATGGAGGTTTCTTCCCCGGGAAGTTTTGCAGGCTTTACGCCAAGAACGAACAGATGCCTGCAAAACAGTGTGACGGAGGCACATAAGCATTCAAGCTCCTATATAGGAACAGAGCATATTCTCCTTGCCCTTTCAAGGGAGCGTGACAGTGTTGCATTCCGTATTCTTATGTCATACGGAGCACCGCAAAATCTTTATGAGGAGCTTTCACGTCAAATTGCAGAAGATATTCCCGAGAGCGAAAAGGGAAAAAACAAACAAGGTGCAGATACACCCACATTAAATCAGTTCGGACGAGACCTTACACAGCTTGCAAAGAGCGGAAAGTTTGACCCCGTAATAGGCAGAGAAAAGGAAATAGAGCGTGTAATACAAATCCTTTCAAGAAGAACGAAAAATAACCCCGTTCTTTTAGGTGAGCCGGGTGTGGGAAAAACTGCCGTTGCAGAAGGTCTTGCACAGGAAATTGCTGCAGGAAATGTGCCTGAGCTTTTAAAGGGAAAGAGGGTTTTCTCCCTTGACCTTTCAAGCGTAATTGCAGGGGCAAAATACCGTGGTGAATTCGAAGAACGTCTTAAAAAGGCAATGGAGGAAATAATAAAGGCAGGAAACATAATCCTTTTTGTTGATGAAATGCATACTATAATAGGGGCGGGTGCGGCAGAAGGTGCGATAGACGCATCAAACATATTAAAGCCGTCACTTGCACGTGGGGAGCTTCAGCTTATAGGAGCGACAACCCTCAATGAATACAGAAAGTATGTAGAAAAGGATGCCGCACTTGAAAGAAGATTTCAAAGCGTAATGGTTGGTGAGCCGACAGTAGAAGAAACGGTGCAAATTCTTAAAGGAATACGTGAAAAATACGAGGCACACCACGGCGTAAAAATATCAGATGGTGCAATTGAGGCTGCGGCAAAGCTCAGCAGCCGTTATATAACAGACCGTTTTCTGCCTGACAAGGCAATCGACCTTGTTGATGAGGCGTGCAGCCGTGTAAGGCTGGGGGCGCTTACTCTGCCTCCTGACATAAAAGAGCTTGAAAAAGAAATTGAGACAGTAAAAAACGAAAAGAAAGAGGCAATAAACGCTCAGGATTTTGAAAAGGCGGCAGTTCTCAGAGATAAGGAAAAGGAGCTTAATGAGTCAATTTCCAAAATGCGTGAGCAGTGGAAAAACACCAGTGCGCAGAGTGCAGGTGAAATAGGCGAAGATGAAATTGCCGAGGTTATTTCAGCGTGGACAAAAATCCCCGTAAAGAAGCTTGCCCGTGAGGAATCGGAAAGACTTAAAAACCTTGAGGAAGTGCTTCATGAGCGTGTAATAGGTCAGACGCAGGCGGTAACTGCCGTTTCAAGGGCAATCCGCAGAGGCAGAGTTGGTCTTAAAGACCCAAAAAGACCTATCGGCTCGTTTATATTCCTCGGTCCTACGGGCGTAGGTAAAACAGAGCTTAGCAAAGCCCTTTGCGAGGCACTTTTCGGTGACGAGGATGCACTTATAAGAATTGATATGTCAGAATATATGGAGAAGCACTCCGTATCAAAGATGGTTGGCTCCCCTCCCGGATATGTTGGGTTTGAAGAAGGCGGACAGCTTACTGAAAAAGTAAGGCGTAAGCCATACAGTGTAATTCTTTTTGACGAAATTGAAAAGGCACATCCTGACGTATTCAATATTCTTTTGCAAATTCTTGATGACGGTCAGCTTACGGACAGTCAGGGACGGCGTGTTGATTTTAAAAACTGCGTTATAATTATGACGAGTAATGTCGGTGCAAGAAGTATATCAGAGCCTAAATCACTCGGCTTTGCATCAGAAGCACCCGATATAGAAAGCGCAAATAAAAAGATAAGAAGCAATGTAACCGATGAGCTTAAAAAAATGTTCAGACCTGAATTCCTTAACCGCGTCGATGATATAATTGTATTTTCACAGCTCAGCGAGGAAGAAATCGGAAAAATCGCCCTTGTAATGCTTGAGGGGCTTAAAAAGAGGCTTTCTGCAAACGGTATAGAGGTAAGCTTTGATGAAAGTGCCGTAAAAATACTTGCAAAAGAGGGCTTTGACCCGATATACGGTGCACGTCCTCTCCGCCGTGCAATTACAAGTAAGGTGGAGGACCTTTTTGCAGAAGAGATGCTTGACGGCAAGGTTCAAAGCGGTGACAGCATCACTGTAAAGGAAGAAAACGGCGAAATAGTAATACAAAAAATATGAATTAACTGACAAAAAGGCAATCTTTTCTCAAAAAAGTATGAAAATGTCGAAAAATATGCTTATATCGATAAAAAAATACTTGAAATCAAAATAAAAGTGTAGTATTATGACGTAGATAGGCAAAAATAAAATATAATACTTCAATTGCTATTCATAGGAGGAATAGAAGATGGCTGAAATTAAAAAGGTTGCTATAATGACAGGTGGCGGCGACTGCCCCAGTCTTAATGCCGTAATCCGTGCCGTTACAACTACTGCTATAGTAAAGTACGGTTTAGAGGTTGTGGGTATCAGAAGAGGTTATCACGGTCTTTATCATAAGGATTTTATATCTCTCACACTTGACAATGTTCAGGAAATTATCGGTGAGGGCGGTTCAATCCTTAAAAGCTCCAACAAGGACAACCTTTTCAAGTATCCCGTACGTGACGAAAACGGCGATATTGTAAAGAAAGACGGAAAAATTGTATATGAGAACGTATCGCACGTTGGTGTTCAGAACCTCAAGGATGAGGGTATTGATGCTCTCTTTATTCTTGGCGGTGACGGCACACTTACAAGCGGACGTGACTTTGCCCGCCTGGGTGTAAATGTTATCGGTATTCCCAAGACAATAGATAATGACCTTGCTTGTACTGACTATACCTATGGCTTTGATACGGCTATCGGTATTGTAAGCAATTCTCTCGATAGACTCAGAACAACTGCAAAGAGCCACGGCAGAATTATGGTTGCAGAGGTTATGGGCAGAGGTGCAGGCTGGCTGACACTTCACGGCGGTATCGCAGGTGCGGCTGATGCTATTCTTATCCCTGAAATTCCTTATGATATCAATAAGGTTGCAGAAAAGATTAAGGCAGACTTTGCAAAGGGTAAGGATTTTGCAATTGTTGCTGTTGCAGAGGGTGCAAAGCCAAAGGACGGCGAGGCAGTTGTTCTCAAGGTTCGTGAGGATAGCCCTGACCCCATCCGTCTTGGCGGAATTGCAAATGTTGTTGCAGACCAGCTTGAGGAGCTTTGCGGTAACGAGGCGAGAGCTACTATCCTCGGACACGTACAGCGTGGCGGCAGCACTTCAGGTCATGACAGAGTGCTTTCATCACGTTACGGCTATGCTGCAGTTGAGCTTGCAATGCAGGGTAAATTTGGTAATATGGTTATTATCAAGGGCGATAAGATGACTTATGCATCTCTTGAAGAGGTTATCGGTCAGGAGACAAAGCAGGTTGATCCTGATGGCGAGCTTATTAAAATGGCAAAGGCATTAGGCATCAGTTTTGGTGATTAAAAGAGGGACATCAGCAAAATGCGCCCAGCGCGCAAGGGTATAAAATTTTAAATACCTGTGTGCGGAAAAGAGCTTTTAATAAGTTTAGTGTAGAAATCCGCAGATTGCTGCGGATTTCTTTTAAATTGTCCCTTAACAAAGAGGTGGTTTTATGACAATACGTGAGCAAACTGAAAAGATAGAGCGTGAAACATTATCCCCGTATGCGATGCTGTCGCAAAATACCAAGGGGAGGAAAGAGCCATGCCCCTTATGCGATATACGCACAGAGTTTCAGCGTGACAGAGATAAAATAATTCATTCCAAGGCGTTTCGTCGCTTAAAGCATAAAACGCAGGTTTTTATCACTCCCGAGGGTGACCACTACAGAACACGTCTTACACATACGCTTGAGGTTTCGCAGATTGCACGTACCATTGTGCGCTCGCTTCGTCTTAACGAGGATTTGGCAGAGGCAATGGCGATGGGACATGATTTAGGGCATACTCCGTTTGGTCACGCAGGTGAAAAGGCTCTGGATAAACTCTGCAGCAGCGGATTTCGCCATAATGAGCAAAGCCTCAGGGTTGTGGAGGTGCTTGAAAACCTTAATCTTACGGTAGAAGTACTTGACGGAATAAAAAACCACCCCGGAGAGTGTGAGGCACAAACTCTTGAGGGAAAGGTCCTTAAGTATGCAGACAGAATTGCATACATAAACCACGATATTGACGATGCATGCCGTGGCGGAGTTATATCGCCGCAAAGTATTCCAAAGAGCATTACCGATATTCTTGGGGAAACCCATTC
>JAFSBF010000126.1 GCA_017441965.1 Clostridia bacterium
ATGCTTCAGAACGGACAAACTGAGCTGGCAATACCTGCATACAGGCATTGTCAGGTTACCCGAAGGCGTACAGTGGTACGTCGAGAGGCGAAGTTTGTTTGTAGCAAAAAGGCTAAAAAATAAGAAAAATCGAATAAAATGAGATTTTTCAACAAAAATATGAAATTCCATTATTTGCACTCTGTGTTTTATATATTTACCGCCTTTTTGCGGTCTGAACTTTTTTTTACATCCCCTTAATACAAAAAAACATCCTATCCATATATATGGATAGGATGTTTTTTTATTAAATAATCAAACTTATTTAACAAGTGTCTTAAGAGCTGCGCCAGCCTTGAATGCAGGAACCTTAGATGCAGGAACCTTAACCTTAGCCTTTGTCTGGGGATTGATGCACTCACGAGCTGCTCTCTCTCTAACCTCGAATGTACCGAAGCCAACGAGCTGAATCTTCTCACCCTTCTTAAGAGCGTCCTCAACTGTTCCAACGAAAGCGTTGAGAGCCTTTTCAGCATCCTTCTTTGAAAGAGCTGCTTTTTCAGCGATAGCTGCTACGAGTTCTGTCTTATTCATATTTTCTCCTCCTTTATATATAGTGTTTAACCATTCAATTGCGACGTAATTCGCATTTTCTCGTCTTTCATATCATATCATAAGATTTGGCTATATTCAAGTACTTTCTTCAATATTCTTTATTTTTTTGATAAAATTTTTTATATAGGAAGATAATGCCTCTTCAGGATTTATATTATTTTGATGTGAAAGGGTGCAAATCTCAAATAATTTCTCTCCTATTTGCTCCTGCGTTAATTTTGCACTGTCAGCTACATCTTTAATAAACCCCGCCTTTTTTGCCTTCCCGATTACCTTGTTGCATCTGTAAAGAGCGGGAAGAGAAGGTGTTATATGCTCAAGCTCCTCATACACATATTTTTGTTTGCGCTGCGCTTTTTTAATTTCTTCCCAGTTTTCAAGCACTTTGGCACTATCCTTTGCAACGGCATCGCCAAAAACGTGCGGATGGCGCTCTATCATTTTTCGGCTTACCGCCTCAATAACGTCATCTATTGTAAATGTTCCCTCTTCCTTCCCGATTTGCGAATGCATCACTATCTGCAAAAGGACATCGCCAAGCTCATCTGCTATTTTTTCGGGATTTTCCTCATCTATTGCTTCCTTTGCCTCGTATGCCTCCTCTATAAGGTGCTTTGAAAGAGATTTATGCGTTTGCTCCCTGTCCCACGGGCAACCGTCGGGTGCACGAAGTGCAGCAATAATTTTACAAAAATTGTAGAAATCTTTATTTTTTTCCTTTTCCATCATCATGCCCCTCTTTTCAGTTCTTCTTTCTTTATACATCCTGAAAGGAAAATCCCTGCCGCATATACTGTCCCTGCAAAAGCTATAGACACTAAAAGCATCAATGTCGTTTCGTGAAGCTCATATAACAGCCTTGCAGCGGTGCAGGAGATTATCGCACATAAAGCTATTTTTAAATGCACTGCACTGCCACGCATACTTACACTTTTATAAAGCAAAACAGTATTTATTATAAACGCAGGCACAAACGCAATAATTGTTGCAAGGGGTGCGCCCTCAATTCCAAAAGCCTTTATAAACACAAAATTTAAAATAACCTTTAAGCATAGCGCCCCCACCGTCACCCAAATGGGTGTCCATACACGTCCAAGCGCCTGAAGCATTGCCGTTGCCACTTGTATATATGGCAAAAGCAAAATCATTACACCTGTCAGCACAAGAAGCATATAATGAGGCGAGCCAAGATAGAGAAGATTTAAAATCTCCTTTGAAAAAAGCATCATTCCGAGTGCACATGGAAATGCCACAATGAAAATCAGTTTTACGCCCCGAAGTGTATTTTCACTAAGGCTGTCCTTATCCCTTTTTGCAAATGCCGCAGATACGGCAGGGACTGCACTTGCCGCAATTGCGGTTATAATCGTTGCAGGAAGATTATAAATAGTATTTGCACGTGTAAGATAGCCAAACATTTTAAGTCTTTCAAGCTCGCCCACGCCATAAAGCGAAAGGATTTTCGACGTTGTGAGCGAGTCAATAAGCATTACGCCCGTAAAACCAAATGCACCGAGCGTCATCGGCAGTGAAAGTTTTATAACCTTCATCGCCGCCCTTAAATCTGCCTTTACTTTTATTTTGACATTTTTTCTGTAGTAAAGCTCTAAAATAGCTGCTGATATAACTGCGCCGAGACTCACACCGCACATTGCGCCAAACGCACCGTGCGCTATCCCCTTTCTCACAAAAAATGCACACAGGGTTATCCCGAATACAACCTTTATAAAGCTTTCCGCAAGCTGACTGTAGGCAGAGGGTGTCATCGTGCATTTTCCCTGAAAATACCCCCTGCGTGAGCTTATAACGCCCATTACCAAAAGTGCAGGGGCAAGAATTTGAAGACTTAACTGTGCCTCAGGTTTTCCGCCGCCCGAAAGAATTTTTGCAATGGGACGTGAAAACGCAAAAAGGAGCACTGCACCGACTAAGCAAAATAAGGTTACAAGAACGCCCGTAGACTTTGCAAGCACCTCCCCCTCTTCCCTTTCAGAAGAAGCAACAAGGCTTGAAAGAGCAATCGGTATTCCCGTAACACAAATTGCGAGAAATACATTATATATAGAGTACGCACTCTGATAAACGGCTATCCCTTCCTCATGCAAAAAAAAGCGGTCAAGCGGTATTTTCATAGCGGCACTCATAATTTTACATAGCAAAGAGGCGGCGGCAAGCACCGCCGCCCCATAAATAAAGCTCTGCTTCTTTATCAAGAAATCAGCCCCCTATGTTCTGAGGTTCCTGTTCAATATCAGTTTTTTCTTCTGCCTCAACTGTCTGCGCGGCTGTGGCAGGCTCAAGAACGTATTTTTTTATTATATTATTCGTCATAAATATCTGCGTGAAGTTAATCACCGTATAGAAAAGAGTTGCTATTATAGCAATTCCTGCTATCGGCACAGACATTGAAATGCTTGATACCGCATAAATGAGAAGAACGGTTACTGCCGCCGTAAGAATATTCCACGGAAGACGTGCCATAAGGAGAATGAAAGAATTTTTGTATATATCCT
Organism: Clostridia bacterium; assembly: GCA_017441965.1. GTDB lineage: Bacteria > Bacillota > Clostridia > UMGS1883 > UMGS1883 > UMGS1883. The sequence continues at coordinate 3,108 of JAFSBF010000126.1, forward strand.
TCAGCTTAAGCTCAAAGCTTACCATAAGCTGATACGTATACATCTGGCACATTACAAACATAGCCGCAAAAAGGAGCATTATTGTGCGAAGTGCCACCGCCATTACGCCCTTCATTGCGTATGAGTAGAACACTATGCTTATGGTGCACAAAGCACTTACAAGCACATTAATTACGTAAACTAAAATACCCTGGCGGAAATTGCTTTTGAAGTTATCTATAAAGTCACTCCATACCCAGGAATGTGTATCGTTAACGTACTTACGAAGAACATACGTCATACCTGCACTTGCAGGGCCGCTTCCCGTAAGAAGAAGAAATATTACCGTTACAAAAGCACTGAGCAAGCTAAGTCCGTTAACCATTTCCTGCGTCAGGTCAATTCCTGCAATAGCTGCCAGCCACGATACTGCATAGGTAGACATAAACCACGCTATGACAATCGCAGGCACAGAAAAAAGAATATAGATAAGATTAAGGGTTACTATTTTCCAGAATCTTCTGAAAAAAATGTCAAAATAAAGGCTTAACCCCTTTTTATCAACGTCTTCCTTGCTTACGCCCTTGCCGGGCTTTGTATAATCAAAAAATCCAAAAAATCCAGCCATTTTCACCATTCCTTCTGTAAATTCTGTTTTAAGTATAGCACAACTTTTGATTATGTTCAACCAAATTCATATTTAATTAATTTCTGACATCTGTGCATCAAAAATTTTCTTTCTGTGATATTCGCAATCGCCGCTTTCATAGCCCTTTATATACTTATTCATCGCATTTATCACAACCTCGGGCTTAAGGTTTGCACGGCTGCCCGCGCGAAGGACCATTTCCATACGGTCCTGCATAACATTAATGCTTTTTATATCGGGGCGGATATCCGTTTCCTTTATTCCGCTCTTAGTCTTTTTTTCTATGAGTATGCTTTCTTTACTGAGAAATTCTTCTACGCTCTCAGGAAGGTTTTCTGCCCTTACAATATAGAGTGCGTAATCAAGCGCCTTCATACGGCTTTTCCCCTCGCTCACCGCTGTAATTTTTACACCCTGCGGTAAAACTTCATTAAGCCTTCCCATAATTTCTTTTAGAGGGAGCGGCTCTGTAAGCGTTATTTCAAGAATTTCACACTCGCTCGTATATCCAACCGAGAGGGGCAGTGCAAACCCTAAAAGCGGGTGCGGATTAAACCCTTCGGAAAAAGCAATGGGAAGATGCGCCCTGCGCATAGCCCTTCCAAACATTCTCACAAAGTCAAGGTGCGAAACATACTTCGTTTTTTCTGTTCTTTCATACGTCAGATAATAATTATTCAAAGCATACACACCCTTTCTTTGTTTTACAAAGTGCCGCCGCACCGCAACCGCTGCATTTTTCACGGCAATTGGGCGTTGTAGCTGCCTTCTTTGCTTTTTCGTTTTCGTTTTTCATAAACTGAGTTGATACGCCTATATCAACTATATCCCACGGCAGGATTTCGTCATAGCTTCTTTCTCTTGTATAAAAAGCCATATCAATTCCACAGTCGGAAAATGCCTGCTTCCATAATTCGAGATTAAAGCATTCATTCCACCCGTCAAGCTTGCAGCCGAGGCTATGCGCACGCAGAAGAACCTTTCCAAGCTTTCTGTCGCCGCGTGCAAAAACACCCTCAAGCACGCTGATATCGTTTTGATGATAGTTATATTTTATATGGCGGTTACGTACTTCTCCTTTAAGGAAAAGCTGTTTTTCCGCAAGTGTTTCCATTGTATCCTGCGGCGCCCACTGAAACGGGGTAAACGGCTTTGGAACAAAGCTTGCCACGCTGAGAGTAACATTAACGGCTCTGCGTTTATTCGTTTTTTCACTGTTATAATAGCACTCCACAACCTTTTCGGCAAGGCGGGCAATACCTGCGATATCCTCCATTTCTTCATAGGGAAGGCCTATCATAAAATAGAGCTTTACGCTGTTCCAGCCGCCCTCAAAGGCAAGCGTTGCTGAATTTACCAAGTCCTCTTCCGAGACATTTTTGTTTATTACATCACGCATCCTCTGACTTCCTGCCTCGGGTGCAAAGGTAAGACCGCTTTTTCTGACCTTCTGCACTCTCTGCATTAAATCAAGGCTGAAATTGTCAACTCTGAGCGATGGCAGGGAAAGGCTGACCTTCTCTTTTTCTGTAAGATTGAGAAGCTTGTCCGTCAATGTTTCAAGCTCGGTATAATCACTCGTTGAAAGGCTTGAAAGTCCCATTTCCTCATACCCTGTAGAATTTATGAGGTTACACGCATCATTAAGCAGGGTATCGGGCGATTTTTCACGCACGGGGCGGTAAATCATACCCGCCTGACAAAATCTGCAACCCCTTATACATCCACGGAAAACCTCAATATTTGCTCTGTCGTGTACTATATCACAAAACGGCACTATAAGCTTATCGGGATATATGACCTTGTCCAGATCTTCTATTATACGCTTTTTAATTTTCGGCTTTGCCTCGGGGCAGTTCGGGGTCATACTCTTTATTGTGCCGTCCCCGTTATAGGTTACGTCATAAAGCGACGGTACATATATACCCTCAATCTTAGCGATACGCTTTAAGTAGTCTATTCTTTTTCCGCCGCTTTCCTTCCACTCGATATACGCATCCATAAGCTCGCCTATAACTTCCTCACCCTCACCCATTGTGAAAAAGTCAAAAAAGTCTGCAAGCGGCTCACTGTTATACGAACACGGGCCACCACCGTTAACAAAGGGGTCATCCTCTCCCCTCTCACTGCTTAAAAGCGGTATTCCTGCAAGGGAAAGCATATTAAGAACATTTGAATAGCACATTTCATACTGAAGTGTTATTCCCAGAAAATCAAATTCCTTTACGGGGGTATGCGTTTCGTTTGTAAAAAGGGGTATTCCCTCTTTACGCATTTCCTCCTCCATATCAATCCACGGCGCAAAGGTGCGCTCACAATACGTATCGGGGCGCAGATTAAGTATATGGTAAAGTATCTTCATCCCAAGATGGCTCATACCCACCTCATAAGTATCAGGGAACGCAAACGCATAGCGTATTTTTACATCCTCAGGGTTTTTTATAACACTGTTAAGCTCCCCGCCGCTGTAGCGTGTAGCCTTTTGCACACGTTTTAATACCTTGTCCAGATTTTTTATGCTCATAACTTTTTCTCCGTTTCTGTGGTTTTGAACAAAATTGACTTTACAACTTATAAGTAGTAATTTCCTGCATAATCAAAAGGGCATAATATCTCCCAAAAGCTCTTTAAAATGAGTAATTGCGGCTTTTAAATCGGCATTATGTGTCCAAACGGCGCTGCAGCTTTTAAAAAAATCGGGCACTGTCTTTTTCAAAAGCATTAAAAGCGCAAAAACGCACGCTGCAAAAGCCATTCTGTACAAAAAAGAAAATAATCCCTTTTTAATTTTTTCATTCATCACGCTCACCTCATTAAAAGGTATGCGTGAAAATCACTTAAAATACTGATATAAATAGCATTTAAGCATTCCGTTATAAAGCTTTCGCTTTTTATCGGCACTTCTTCCGTAATGCTCCTCAAAGCCGTCATGACTTGTCAGTATATATTTTCCCGCATTGGAGAAATTTGAAAAATGTCTGCCTATTTTTCTGTAGAGCGCCTCACAGCTTGTGCGGTCCATAAGCCTTTCGCCATATGGCGGATTGCAGACGATAACGCCCTTTTCCTCAAAAAGCGGAGCCTTTGCCGCATCGCATACAGAAAAGCTGATAAATTTATCTACGCCTGCTTTTTTTGCATTTAAACGTGCAAGTGCCACTGCTGATGGGTCAATATCGGAGGCAAAAATCCTTGTTTCAATACTGTTATCAATATTTGAAACTGCCTCTTCACGTATATCTGTATAAAGCTCTTTACCTATAATGCGCCACTTTTCGCTGACAAAGGTGCGCCTTAGCCCTGGCGCAATCTTTTTTGCGTAGAGTGCCGCCTCTATAGGGATTGTTCCGCTGCCGCAAAAAGGGTCACAAAAGGGTCTGTCTCCGCGCCAGCGTGTTATATCAACCATTGAAAAAGCCAGCGTTTCACGAAGAGGTGCCATAACACCCTTTTCTCTGTAACCACGTTTATAAAGCGGCTCCCCCGTTGTGTCAAGATATATTGTTACTGTATCACGCATCAGGGAAAACTGCACGCGCATCATAGGGCCTGTTTCCTCAAAATGCTCTATACCATACTTTTGCGAAAGTCTTTTTACTATTGCACCTTTTACTATACTTGTGCACGCAGGCACACTTGAAAGAACGCTTTTCAGACTGTTCCCCTTTACGGGGAACGCACAATCTGCCTGAATAAAATCCTCCCACGCTATGGCTCTGACACCCTCAAAAAGCTCGTCAAAGGTTTTCGCAGTAAACTGCCCCATTTTTATAAGCACACGTTCTCCGCACCGAAGATTTACGTTTGCAAGAGCAATCGCCTCAAAATCGCCTTCAAAGGTAACCTTTCCGTCAGTAACCTCACTCGTTTCATAACCGAGCGAGCGTATTTCGTGCGCAACAATTGCCTCTGTCCCGAAAAACGTCGGCACACATAGCTGTAATCTGTTTACTGCCATAACTCTGTCCTCCTGTAAAAGCATAGCATATCTATAATATTATACAGCACAATACGTGCTTTTACAAGAATTTTATTGCCTTTTAGGAAAAATCGTTTATAATATTAGTATGAGGTGGTAAATCTTGCTGTTAGAACATAATTCAGGTCAGCTTATATACAGAAAGCCTTCGGGTGCGTGCCCGACAGGGGAGAAAGTGCGTCTTCGGATAGCTGTGCGTTCATACACTATTCCAAATGGCGTTTTTTGTCATATAGGAAATCAGAAAATACCGATGTATTACGCTTTTGAGGCAGGCGGGAGCCGTCTTTATGAATGCAGTGTAGAGATGCCCGAAAGACCGGGGCTTGTTTTCTATCACTTTACTGCAGAGGCTGACGGAGAGGTGCTTTATTACGCAAACAATGCAATGGCACTTGGCGGCA
>JAFSBF010000127.1 GCA_017441965.1 Clostridia bacterium
CTAAAAATGGTATATACAGAAGCTGCTGCTTCGATATATCGTTTTTGAGTTTTTGGCTCTAAACTAAATCTTTGTACGCTCATTACTGTACTGTCTGGCTTGTATTCGCCTAAAGTTAATCTCAAAAAGAAAATTTCTTTTGAGCCCTTACGCTATTTAATTTTCAAGGTTCAATGTGCGCCGCTTTTTTAGCGAGCTTGTTTATTATACATCGCTAAAGCTTCTTTGTCAACACTTTTTTTAAACTTTTTTAAGTTTTTTTGTGTCTGACTTTTCAAAGCGACAACGTGTGTTATATTACCACATCTCTACTACCTTTGTCAACACCTTTTTGTCGTTTTTTTAATTTTTTTGAAAAAAGGTGCTATTTATAATTTACAGTTGAAATATATCGGCAATAATGTTATAATAAGATGATTTTATGTCGCAAGGCGACGGATTGGAGATATATTATGAATAATCAGAAAGACTTCAAGCCGTATATCCCTGCAGACAGGATAACACCCGAGATAACAGTTACTTCTATTATAATGGGTATTATTCTTGCAGTGGTATTTGGCGCAGCAAACGCATATCTGGGGCTGAGAGTCGGAATGACTGTTTCCGCATCAATTCCTGCCTCAGTTATCGCAATGGGAGTTATACGTGTAATAATGCGTAAGAACTCAATACTTGAAAGTAACATCGTACAGACAATCGGTTCTGCAGGAGAATCACTTGCCGCAGGTGCTATATTTACACTTCCTGCACTTTTCCTCTGGGCGGCAGAGGGTAAGATGGACAAGCCCGGAATTATTGAAATTACAGTAATTGCTCTTCTGGGCGGACTTTTAGGCGTGTTCTTTATGGTACCGCTTCGTAATGCCCTTATAGTTAAGGAACACGGTGTTCTTCCCTATCCTGAAGGAACTGCGTGTGCAGAGGTACTCCTCGCAGGTGAAGAGGGCGGCGCAAATGCATCTACCGTATTTGCAGGAATGGGCTTTGCCGCACTGTTTAAATTTATAATTGACGGGCTTAAGGCAGTTCCCGGTGAGGTTTCACTTCGTTTCAAGGGATATGCAGGTGAAATAGGCACACAGATTTACCCCGCTGTAATGAGCGTTGGCTATATCTGCGGACCGAGAATTTCTTCCTATATGTTTGCAGGTGGCGTTCTTAGCTGGATGGTTCTTATTCCTATGATAGTTCTTTTCGGAAGCGAGCTTATTCTTTATCCCGGTACCTCTCCTATCGGTCAGATGTTCTCTGAGGGCGGTGCAAGTGCAATATGGGGCAGCTACATCAGATATATCGGTGCAGGTGCTCTTGCAGCAGGCGGAATTATAAGCCTTATCAAATCACTTCCTCTTATTATAGTTACATTCAAAGATGCTCTCAAGAGTATGTCAAGCGGCAGCACAGTTAAGATTGACCGTACATCAAACGATTTAAGTATGAAGATAGTTCTTGCTGCTATAGCAATTCTTACACTTCTTGTATGGCTCGTTCCTCAGGTTCCTGTAACACTGCTTGGTGCTATAGTTGTTGTGGTATTTGGTTTCTTCTTCGCTACAGTATCATCACGTATGGTTGGTCTTGTAGGAAGCAGTAATAACCCCGTATCAGGTATGGCGATTGCAACACTTCTTTTCGCAACACTTATTCTTAAGGCTACAGGTGACGGCGGCGTTCACGGAATGCAGGGCGCAATTGCAATAGGCTCTATCATTTGTATTATTGCCGCTATTTCAGGCGATACATCGCAGGACCTTAAGACAGGCTATCTTTTAGGTGCAACACCTAAAAAGCAGCAGATTGCAGAAATCCTCGGTGTAGTTGCCGCAGCATTTGCAATCGGCGGTACGCTCTATCTTCTTGACAGTGCGTGGGGCTTTGGCTCTGCAGAGCTTGGTGCACCGCAGGCAACCCTTATGAAGATGATTATTGAGGGTGTTATGAACGCAAATCTGCCCTGGGGACTTGTTCTTATCGGTGTATGTATTGCCGTAGTTGTAGAAGTGGTTGGTATTCCCGTTCTTCCGTTTGCAATCGGTGTATATCTTCCCGTTCAGCTCAATGCCTGCATTATGGTGGGCGGTCTTATCCGTCTCTTTATGGACAGACTTAAGAAGGAGGAAAAGGAAAAGACAGCTATCGTTAACGACGGTATACTTTTCTGCAGCGGTATGATTGCAGGTGAAGGTGTTATCGGTATTCTTCTCGCCCTTACCGCAGTATTTGGCATTGACAAGGCGCTTGACATTTCAGGAAAGCTTGGTCTGTCACCGCTTGCATCTTCTATAGGAAGTCTTGTAGTATTTGCCCTTGTTATCCTTTCGGTGCTTAAGTTTTCACTGTGGAAAAAGCGCAGCAAGTAATTATGAAGAAAAATAATGTATCAGAAAACTTTCTTGAACGCCGTCCAATACGCAGTGCACTTATAAACTGGTCACAAAGCGATGATGGCAGGGTAACCCTCGAAATTGAAAACACAGGTTTTTTCAATAAAATTGCACAAAAATTCTTTGGCAAACCACCTGTAACGTATGTCCACCTTGATAAGACGGGAAGCTTCGTATGGCCGCTTATCGATGGAGAAAAGGATATTATTGAAATTGGTGAGCTTGTCAAGGAGAAGTTTGGCGATGAGGCGGAGCCTCTTTACGAAAGACTTGCAAAGTTCTTTCAAATTCTTGAAAGCTATAATTTTATAATGTTTAGAGAACAAAGTTGACTTCGTCAACTAAATGTTCGCTACGCTCACTTTTTTATAGGTAAACTTTGTTGAAATACGCAATTTTGCGCACAATGCGCGCAAATTCCTATATTATAAAATAAATGCTCAGCTATCAAGCTGAGCATTTATTTTATTCACTTTGAATGGATTTTTTAATAGCTTTTTTCATTGCCCGTTTTTCTGCACGCTTTTCCTGTCTTTCATCAACTATGGAATAAATAACGGGGATTACGTAAAGTGTCAGGAATGTACCTACTGTAAGGCCGCCTACAAGGGCAACTGCAAGGGGTTGCATCATAACACCGCCTCCCTCGCTATCCATTGCCATTGGCAAAAAGCCTAAGATTGATGTAAGCGAAGTCATAAGAATAGGTCTCATTCTTACTATACCCGCATTTACAACCTGCTGCATACGCGACATATCGGGGGCTTCTCTTTTCTGGTCATTTATAAATTCAATAAGTACAATCGCATTATTTACTATAATACCAATAAGCATCAGTATACCAATACAGCTTACAACACTAAGCGGTGTTCCCGAAACTACAAGCCCGAGCACGACACCTATCATCGCAAGAGGAAGTGTACACAGAATTATAAGCGGATGAATAAGGTTTTCAAACTGTGCAGCCATTATCATATACATAAGAAGTATACCAAGCAGTATTGCAATTAAAAGCGAGAGCATTGCCTCAATCATAACTTCAAACGAGCCTGCAGATTGTTGCGAGATACCTTCAGCCGTTCCAAGCTTTGAAAGCTCCTTATTAAACTCACGTGTAACCGTACCCATATCTGTTCCGTATATTTTACCGCTGAGCGTTACTACACGTTTTCTGTCAACACGGGTAAGGGTGGTCTGCCCCTGTTCTATATAAACATCGGCAATATCTGAAAGAGTAATCCACTGTCCCGTAGGGCTTTTTATCTGCATTGTTTTAAGCTCTTCATAATTTTTAACAAAGCTTTCGGGATATACTACCCTGATATCATATTCAGAGCCTTTTTCAGTAAATTCAGAAGCCTTGACACCGTTTAAGGCATAGTTTACAAGGTTTGCTGCATAGGCAGTATTAATTGCGTAGTGTGCGGCACGTGATTTATCAAGCTTAATTCTGACCTCTGACTTTGTATCGCCTATAGAGGTTTGGGTCTCTGTTACTCCATCAATACCTGAAAGCACCTGCTGTGCCTTTCTGACGTAATCTTCAAGTGCCTCGTCGTCATTTGCGCTAAAGCGGAACTGTACCTCGTCAGATGACATAGACATACTCTGACTTGATGCCTCTACCGAAAGCTCTGCACCTGTAATATCAGAAAGCATTTGGCGTATTTTCTCAGTGGCATCTGCTGTCGCTACCTTTCTGTCCTCTTTAAGAGTAAGTGTCACAGTAGCCTGATTGCCGCTTGATGCACCGAGCATTGACATCATTCCGCCCGAACCGACATTTGAAGAAATTGTCTCTACTTCCTTATATTCTTTTACAATGTTCTCAACCTTTTTTACAAGGGCATCGGTTGTTTCAAGCTTTGTGCCCTGCGGAAGCTCAAGCGTAATTGAAACCGTTCCCTCATCACTTGACGGCATCAGCGTCATTCCCTTCATAAAAAGAACAACCATACTGAGTACAAAAACTGCCATTACGCCCGAAAGGAACATTTTTCTGTGTGAAAGCACAAAACGAAGTGACCTTTCATATACACTGTAAAAGAAGTTCATCATCTTGTCAAACGGTGTAAGAATAAATGAAAAGGTTTTGTTTCTTTCTTCTATATTTTCTATTTTTGAAGAAAGCATCGGAACGATAAGCATTGTTGTAAGCAGTGATGCAGTCTGTGAAAATACGATTGTGAATGCAAGCTGCTTAAACATTATTGCCATCATATTATCTATGAAAAGTATCGGCACATATACAATACACGTTGTA
>JAFSBF010000128.1 GCA_017441965.1 Clostridia bacterium
TAAGCTCACCGTCTGTATCTCCGATTATTATTCCTTTTTCTTTTAAGAAATTAATCTCTTTTATATAAAGCTCTGTCGTATACGAAGAATTATCAACAGGCGTTTGCTCCTTTTCAAATTCTATTTCATACCATTTTGAATCTTCCAGAACAACAATTTTGCCATTTATAACACGAAGCTGACTAAATACAGGCTTTGTTATGAATTCCCCCTTGTCATTGAGGATTGCCCATTTAAAGGGAGCAAGCCTCAATGCAAAGTACCCGCTTCCGAGATGCTCGACATTATATAATGCCTCCAAAGAAATAGTGGGCGGTGTATGATACGTGCCGTCGGGGTTTAAAATTCCTGCAAGACCGTTAAGCCGGACTATGAAATAACCGTCTACGGAGTAAATATCTTCATAGATGCACGGTGCAACCTCTGTTCCGTCGGTTGTGATAATGCCTACCTTGCCGTTCTTTTTAAACCACAACAGGTTATCCTCTCCAATGTAGTGAGTGCTCATTTTTTCACTCGGCTCTTTAATTAAGTTAAGGTTTATATCAAAGTAATAGTCGTAAAAACCGTCGCTTGCAAGATAGACATTTTTTTCTTCCATAAAATAAACGGAATTATATATGGTGGGGAGAAGAACATTGCCGTTAAAATCGATTAGTCCCTGTTTTTTATCCTTTATAACCACAGCGTTCTTTACAGCCGTTGGGTATATCTCATCATAATCGCCTTTAAAAAGCAGATTTCCGTTTTTATCAAGTATGTAGCTGCCGCTTTCGTTTGTTGCAGCAAATGTGCCGTGGTAATATCTTAAGAAATCCGCATTCAAGGGCATAAGTTCGTTTCCGTCCTTATCAATAACCGTATATCCAAAATCTCTGCCCACAACGCACATTCCGTCAATAAACACGCTTTCGCAATAGTCATATTTAAAATCCACAATTATTTTTCCGTTGTAGTCAATGAAGCCGTATTTATCATTAAAATCCTGTACTCTTATTTCAAAACGGTCATCGGTGCGAGGTTGAATTTGAACCTCCTTATACATTGCAGGGATAACAATTTTACCTTTTTCATTTACTGCACCCCAGTTGTTTCCGTCCCTTACCGCAATAAGTGAAAAATTCTGATAAGGGGGAAATGACGGTCTGTTATCGCTTCCCAATTCATCCCACATTGCAGGAATGATGGTCTCGCCGTATTTTGTCATTCCCCATTTCCCGTTTTCCGAAAACTTTTCATATTTCAAGCCTTCGTGGGGAATTTCCCGAACATCACTTAAATTTTCGGTTGAAAAACTGTAATCTGCATAAGCAGTAAGTGTTAATAAAGAAAATACTAACAGTAAAGATATTAATTTTTTCATAATGTCCTCCTTAATAGATTAAAGCTGTGCCTGAAATATCAGTGTTGTTATATTCATTGTCGGCTTTATAGGTTAAAAGCAGCTCATAGCTGTCATTCTTGTCAAGCCCTGTAAATGAATATGAATTTGTTTTGGACGGCTTAACTGATGCGTTAAGCAGAGCTTTGCCGTCTTTTAGAAGCATGATATTTAGCCTATGGCTGCTGTTTGAATTAATATATATGGATATATTGCCGTTATAATCGGGGGAAAAGCTTCCTAAAGAAAGAGTGGAATTTTCTTTTAAATTAAAGTCCCTTACACTGCAGGAAGAATTAAGGTTAATATTTTGTAAATATTCCCGACTTCTTCCTGAATTTAAAGCCTTGCTGAGCATCATATCAAAATCGGTTCCGGGGGGAAGTGCATTTGCTTTTGCCTCGGGAAAAAACTTTTCTTTTACAGGCATAGGCTCGTTTAAAAAAGTGGGGACTTTTTGGCTGACCTCAGGAGCTTGCATCATGTCCTGTTCATTTTCGATTTTCGAGGGTTGTGCCGTAAAAGGGGCTTCCTTGCTGCTTTCGTCTGCCTTTGGTTTACCGGTTGGGGCTTTTTCTTGTTCTGCTTTTTTCACAACCTTAATATTTAACTTAGGAATATCTGTTGATTTAACACGAACTGAAGTTGTTAATGTTGCAAAGGACAACACTGCAATTAAAACGAGAAACAAGTATGAGCTGCACTTACCTTGCTCCCTATAACATAGAATTTGTTTAATTCTTTTTTTGAGATGATTTTTACTGCCGGATGCGTTTAAAAGCGCCCCTGCAGGAAATTTTGAATATTCCTCCAGCATAGAAATAAGAACTGAGCCGTAGCCCTTACTTTTTTCGCTTCCTATCAGGGATATGGTTTTTTCATCGGTTGCAAGCTCAATATCCTGCCTTATAAATTTTGCAAATATATGTATTATGGGGTTAAACCAATGTATCGCTTGAATAAGAGCAATCAGGTAATTTGTGAGAATGTCCTTTCTTTTATAGTGAGAAAGCTCATGATAAAAAACATACTCAAGCTCTCTGTCTGTAAGGTTTTTCATTCTGTCGGTTATAAGTATTTTTGGACACAGCAGACCAAAAAGGGAAGTGCCCTTTACAATAGATTGGTTAACAAGTATGATTTTTCTTTTGATTTTCAGGTTCTTTTGACAATCTGTGAAGATATTGTTTATTCGCACATCAATTGGTTTTGAAAATTTTTTTAATTTTAAGGATAATATTATATTGGACAACATAAGCCATATGCCCATAACAATAAATCCAACAAGCCAGAGCACAGGAAGGAGGCTTGCGATTTCTGTTTCTGCAGTAGCAGATGCCTTTATATTTTCCAAAAATATTTCTTGAATATCGCTGCCGGTATAAAGATATTCTGAATTAAAAACACTTAATTTACTTTCCGGTCCAAATGGGAAAAATATCTTTATAATAAAAACTGACCATAAAAGCACACTGAATTTATGCGGGAGTATTCTGTCTGTTAGCTTTTTTGTTAAAAAGACAATAATACCTGCTATACTTGCGTTTATGGTAGAAGCCAAAACAAAATTGAATATAGCGTCAAGACTCATTTTGTTTTTCCTCCAGAATATTTTTAAGCTCTTCTATATCTGCTTTAGAAAGTTGTGCATCTTTAATAAATGAAGCCAGCATCAAATTAAGCGAGCCGTCATAGAGCTTTTTTATAAAACTTCTGTTAGCGTAGCTCTGATAATCTTCTTTTTTTACGGCTGCAGAATAGATAAAAGATTTTGCATCTTTTTTCTCCGTTCTGACTGCACCCTTTGCAACCAGTCTCGACAGGAGTGTTTGTATTGTTTTGGGTTTCCAATCATTTGTTTTTTCAATTTCTGCTATTATTTCTTTGGCAGTTGAAGCATCCTTTTCCCATAATACTTTCATAACTTCTATTTCTGCCTCGGATATTTGTGGTACGCTGTTATTCATTATAAATTCCTCCTAAAAATGGATTACAAGTGTAAGTTAATTTAATATTACACCTGTAATCCATTTTTGTCAATAGTAATTTTATATTTTTAAATTTTTGGTTCTGTTGGCCTACTGTATTGATTTTATATCCCTACATTCCAAAAAAGGAACCCCTTGTGTTTTCTCTCCCCAATAACAGTTTGAGGATGTGTCGCTTTTGGTGTGGATTACCCCCCTTTGACAATAAAAAAACCACAGCTACCCTCTTACGAGGATAACTGTGGTTTTTTGGTGCCGATGGCGGGGGTCGAACCCGCACGGTGTTGCCACCGACGGATTTTGAGTCCGTTACGTCTGCCAATTCCATCACATCGGCTTAACACATTTATTATATTATACTAAGCCGAAAAAATCAACACTTTTTTCTGAAAAATATGGAGTGAAATAATTTTTCCCCAAAGCTATTGACAAGATGAATTTTCAATGCTATACTAACTGTACTAATACAAGTGATACAGTTAGTGCGAACTGAAGAACGGAGGTGAGAGAATGATAAACTTAGATTACAAGGATGGGCGCACACTTCACGAGCAAATTGAGGACGGCTTTCGGGGTCTTATAATAAGCGGAATTTTAAAACCTGATGAGCAGCTTCCGTCGGTGAGGGAGCTTTCCATAAGCCTGACGGTAAACCCCAACACAGTGCAAAAAGCCTATAAGGAATTGGAAAATGCAGGCTTTATCTACAGTGTAAAGGGTAAGGGTAATTTTGTGGCGTCAGCACCCCGCACAGAGGATAGCCGCCACAGGGAAGAACTGTATGAGAGCCTTGCATCAATAGTCAGGGAGCTTAATTACCTTGGTGAAACAAAGGAAGGTATACAGAACCTTGTAAATAATATTTACGCTGAAAAGGAGGAAGAGTAATGATACAGGTAAAAAATGTCAGCAAGTATTTTGACGATTTCAAAGTGCTTGACGATTTTTCACTTAATGTAAAAAAAGGCACCATATATGGACTTGTAGGCCCTAACGGTGCAGGAAAAACTACTATAATAAATCATATAAACGGTGTTTTAAAGCCTGATGCTGGTGAAATTTATATAGACGGCGAAAGGGTTTATGAGAATAATAAGATAAAGGAAAGTGTACTCTCTATTGCAGATGACTGGTTTTATTACAGTACATACACGATTAAACAGATGGCGCATTTTTACCGTGACATTTATCCGTCATTTAATATGGAGCGCTATGAGGCAATAAAGGGTATATTCAAAATTGATGAAAAGCGGCAGATAAGAAAGCTTTCCAAAGGTATGAAAAAGCAGGTTGCTTTCTGGCTGACACTCTCTGCAATGCCTTCGGTGCTTATTCTTGATGAGCCGCTTGACGGTCTTGACCCCGTTATGCGTAAACAGGTGCTTAACCTTGTGATCGCTGATGTTACGGACAGAGAGATGACAGTGCTCGTTTCCTCGCATAATTTGAGGGAGCTTGAGGATATCTGCGACTGGGTAGGAATTATTCACAAGGGTAAAATGATTATTGAAAAGCCTCTTGATGACCTTAAGGGCAGTGTGCATAAATATCAGATGGTAATTGATGAAAACTGCGCTAAGAAGCTTGAGGAAAATTCTGATGTGCTTCACATTTCAAAAACAGGCTCAGTTTATAACGTGATTATGCGCGGAGATGCACAGGAAACCCATAGCAATATGAAGGAGCTTTCCCCAATGCTTTGTGAGCGTATAAGCCTTACTTTAGAGGAAGTATTTATTTACGAGTTAGGAGGTTTGGGTTATGATTTCAAGAGCATCATTGTTTAATAAGGGTATATATAAATCAACCCTCAGGCGTTATCTGTGGGGAAGTGTACTGTATTTCATTCTTCTGTTTATGATAACGGGTATGTCAATTCTTCTCAACTATTCAAATGATAACGGCTATCTTCCGATGATTAACGGCAGACGGGTCTGTATACTTCTTAATAATGAATATATACTTCTCCCCATCCTACTCTCGATAGCAGTGCCGACAATTGCGGGACTTCTTATTTTCCGTTTCATTCATTCGAAGAAAACTTCTGTATTTGTTCACAGCCTGCCCGTAAAGAGAACGGCAAACTACATATCCTCCGTTTTTGCAGGGCTGACGCTGATGATTGTTCCCATAATCCTTAACACTGCAATTCTGATGATAATTTCACTCTCGGGATATTCGCAGTATTTTTCTGTGGGTGATTGCGCAGTATGGATTCTCCTTAATATATTCAGTATCTTTATAATGTTTTCGTGCGTGTGTTTTGTCAGCTCACTTACAGGAAACAGCTTTGCAATGATTGCACTGAATATTCTTTTTCATACTTTCGTGCCGCTTATTACGGCAGGCTTAAGCCTTGTCTGTGAAAAATTCCTGCACGGATATGCAGGCGAGAATGAGCTTTTGACAAGAGTTGTTAATAATAATTTCCCCGCACGTATAATGAGTATTGTTTCATCGTGGAATTACGAGCATATAACGGCAAAGTCCTATACGTCAGATTTTGTAAAGTTCAGCCTTATTGCAATTGTGCTTTACGTTATAAGCGCAGTTTTCTATAAAGCACGTAAAATGGAAACGGCAGAGGATGTTGCAGGATTTAAATGTCTTAATCCCATCTTCAAATATCTCATAACCTTTATGGGTGCAGTGGCAGCATTTTCAATTTTCAGTGACTCGATTGATGAAAATGAATTTATATTTTGGTGTCTTGTTGCGCTGGTGAGCGCAGTAATATATTTTGCAAGTGAAATGCTGCTTAAAAAGACTTTTAAGGTATGGCATACCTACAAGGGATACCTTGTTTTTGCAGCAGCGTTTTCCGTGCTGATGTGCCTTTTCTCGCTGACAAGCTTTTTCGGGTTTGAAACAAATATTCCGCCAAAGGATAAAATTGCAAAGGTTACGGTATATGATTATTACAGAAACGAAAAACCCCTTGTGGCAAATGCGGATGTTATCGACCGTGCGCTTAATATTCACGGAAAAATGATTGCAAAGGCGCAGCGGATAAAGGTGCAGGGTGAAACTGCAATCCATATTGAATATCAGCTTGAAAACAAAAAATCAGTTCACCGCAGATATCCTATAACAGAGGATGAACTGCACGAAATAATGAACTCACTCTATAAAAATGAAGAATACAAAATGAAGCGTGAGGAAATTTTTGGAGAGACAGAAGAAATTTATAAAGCAAACATTAACCATAACCGCGGCAGTGAGGAAATTTTTGATAAGGATAAGCTCAAAGCACTTAATGAGTGCGTAACGGCTGATATTATGGAGCTTGATTATGATGAGCTTTATAATAACGGATGGAATTTTAATATAGAGCTTAATTATATTATGGATGATGAAAAAGAGGGGTATCACAACATTATCCAGGGTTTAGATGATGACGGAAAGCGTATAAAGGTAAGATATCTGCATCTTAATATAAACCCAAATTACAAGCGCACAGTGCAGTGGATAAAGGATAACGGCTACTGGGATTTGGTGAAAATAAATAATGAGGGCTTTATATACATCTGTAAGGA
>JAFSBF010000129.1 GCA_017441965.1 Clostridia bacterium
ATTTTCTTTTTCATAGTTACCAATCCTTTCTATTTTTACATTTTTGGGGAAATTTCTCGCAAGAAGGATAAAGCCCTCCATCGCCATATTAAAGGCTCCCTTCATATTTATTCCCCCGATAAATTCTATTTCTCCGTATCCGTCTGCCTCGCGGCTTTTAAGACTGTATACACCCTTGTCCTTTTCCGCCGTCGCCAAAAGTGCAAAGTATAGTGCGCTCACTGCGCTGCAGACAATATCCTTTCCCCTTGAAAAGCCTGCGTGGCCCTTAATTTTGAGGAAGTATCTGTTCCCCTGCCTCTGCGCCGTTATTTTTATCATTTTCTTCCCCCCTCATTTCTTTTACTGTACTGGCAAGCTCCCGTATTTTTACCTCTATTGCACTTTTACCCTCAAAATCCATTATTTCAAGTGCGCTTAGTGCCGCAAAAGAATTTCTTGGTTCAAAAAAGCCTAATCTGAAAAGCTCCTTTGCCATTTCATTTTGCGCAAGGCGGCTATAGGGACTTTTTTTGTGCGCCTTAACCGAAATATCAAAAATCGGTCTGCGCATACTGCTTCCCTGCTCAATGAGAAGTGCATTATTATAATCTGTAAAGCCGTACCCGCCGTCAATTCCGTTTATACGAAAGCTCCTGATTTCGCCGTAAAACTGACGTATAAGCTCGATGCACAGATAATTTATCATAGTAAATGCCCTGTAGGTCGTCTTTATCATATCGCGGCTTACTTTATCGCCTGCCTCCTGTAGTGCGGCAATTGCCGATGCGGCAGTTACACCGCCGCCTGCATTTCCGCGGTTAAAATCACTGTTGGCACTCGTTTCCTTAAGCTCGTCTATCTTCATTTTCAAAATGCTGATTGACGAGGCAGGAAGCGGTGATACATTTATCGGACGCAGCCTTTCTTCATTTATATCGCCCTCAACGTGTACAATCGGTCTTGACCAGTCGAGAAATTCGCTCTCATTCACGCCTGCGCTGATTTTTGAAAAATATCTTGGCTTTGCCGCCATCAGCGCATTTTCAAGGATTGCACTGCCGAGCTTGTCTATATACATCTGCGGATTTTTCGTTACCGCAACAAAGCCAAAGCCAACGGGCGTGCCCTCTTCGGGAAAGAGTGTATCAAGCACTATGGGATATTCTCCGTGGTCATACCAGCCGCGCTCCCTATATTCCTCGCAGTTTTCAGAGGCAAAAAGCAAATTATCCCCTACAAATTTGCAGTAGTGTAAAAGCGTTTTTCCGCCCTCACTCCTTACCTTGTAATACCAGTCTACAACGAGTGCTTTTCCGCTCGTATCAACAGAGTCATCATATATGTACTGCTTTACATCTATGGCATTTCCCAAATCTTTTCCGCGAAGCGTGGGGTACTCGCTTTCAAGTATGTCAATATCTCTTAAATCAACAACAAACAGATTTCTGCTTTTTTGTATGTCAGTTATGCCCGGCTCCCAGAAAATATTTAACAAATCAATTTTCCTAATCTGAATATCACCAAGTCCGTTTTCAAGCTCACTGTTCCAGAAAACTCCGTAGGCGCTGCAGCCGTGCTTTAATTTATACCACCAGTTATTTGAATAAATTTCCTCAAAATTGTTGTGCTCCATAATTGCAGGCAAAATTCCCGAGAGTTTTTTTGCTTCCTGAACATCATTTTTCTCCCTCGGCAGAACACTTGCCTCGGGGAAGCTGTCCATTGCATCGGCGTGCTTGTTTGTCAGCGTATTAAAAAGCCACGCACTGACGCTTTCACATTCACCTGCGCTTTTTTTGCGGTTTACAACATCATTGTGGCGAAGTCTCCACCACTGCTCATCCTCTACAATTCTTGCCTCCAGGGTTCCTTTTGCATTTTTGTATTCACGCAGGGTTTGTGTTGCCATCGCAATTTCAGCCTCGCCTATTTTACGTTTTTTTTCAAAGTCTGTATCTTTCCTCAAAAGAGGAATTCCCTTTTTCATTTTATAACCACTCCTATTAATCTTCATTTTCAGGCGGGAGCATTACTACACCCGTCTGATTTTTTTCATCACTGATGGTATTTTTCTTTTCCTCCTCAAGGCTTATTTTACGCTCCTCCTGAGGGGAAAGAATTCCGTACATAACCCTCTTTATTTCCTCCAGCGAGCGAAGTGCCTTTATCGCATTGTTAAGAGAAGTCATATCCATTTTTGAAAAGACCTTTTCATCTGTTACGGTACTTCCGTCCTCTGTCTTTTCCTTCACAATATATCTGTAAAACTGCCTTTTATCGTCTGCCGCCTCATCAAGCACATCTGAAAGCTTATCGGCAATTTTTATTTCCTTTGCAAGCTTTATTGCGGCAATATATGCCGCCTTGTCCGCACATTTTTCCATTACGTTTTCAAGATA
>JAFSBF010000130.1 GCA_017441965.1 Clostridia bacterium
AGACAAAATCCGTGTGCAGTGCGCAGATTTAAAAGATGTACTTAAAATATACGGCAGACGTTCCTTTGACGCAGTTACGTGCAATCCGCCATATATGAACGTGGGCGGAGGAATAGTAAATCCGAAAGACCGCCTTGCACTGGCACGGCACGAAATTGCGTGCAGTCTTGATGATGTGGTAAAAGCCGCAAGAGATGTATTAAAGCCCTGCGGAAAGCTTTTTATGGTGCACCGTGCAGACAGAATGTGCGACGTTATAACTACAATGCGCAAATACAAAATTGAGCCAAAGAGGATGCGGATTGTTTATCCGTCAGAAAACAAGGCGGCATCTCTTATCCTTGTAGAGGGTGCAGAGGGCGGAAAGCCGCAGCTTAAAATGGAAAGTGCAGTGTTTATGTATGATAATGAGGGAAATTATTTGCAATCACTGGAGAAAGGGCAGTTATTATGAGCGGAAAACTCTATTTATGTGCAACGCCTATAGGAAATTTGGGCGATATTACTTACAGATGTGTTGAGGTTTTAAAAAGTGTTGATATGATAGCCGCGGAGGATACAAGGAGAACACTGGGACTTCTAAACCATCTTGGTATAGAAAAGCCTATGACAAGCTATTTTGAACATAACAGACGGGAAAAGGGCGAATATCTGATAAGCCTGATGAAAGAGGGGAAGAATATCGCACTTGTAAGCGATGCGGGAACGCCTGCTATAAGTGACCCCGGTGAGGACCTTGTTGCACTTTGTGCTGAAAATGATGTGTGTGTTGTTCCCGTTCCCGGTGCGGTTGCGGGAATAAATGCGCTGATTGCAAGCGGTCTTCCTACGGGGAGATTTACGTTTGAGGGATTTCTTACTGTAAATAAAAGGGGCAGATGCGAAATGCTCAAATCCCTTGAAAACGAAGAGCGGACAATGATTTTTTATGAAGCACCGCATAAGCTTCGTACAACGCTTAAGGATATGTATGCTGCTTTCGGGGAAAGGCGTATCTGCCTTTGCCGTGAAATAACAAAAATCCATGAGGAATTTTTCCGCACAACGCTGAGCGAAGCAATAGCGCATTATGAGGAAAATCCGCCAAGGGGGGAATTTGTGCTTGTAATTGAGGGCAAAAGCCGCCGCGTTATTGAGGATGAGCAAAAAAGCGAGTGGGAAAATATCACGGTGCGTGAGCACGTGGATATGTATATAAAAAAAGGAATGGATGAAAAAGAGGCTATAAAAGCGGCTGCAAAGGACCGCAGCGTACCTAAACGTGATATATATAACGAATATAAAAGATAATGAAAAAATTTGTTGACAAAAGCCATCTGCAGTGATATCATATCTAAAGACAAATGTACGCAGGTGGTGGACATATGGACGAAAGGAAGCTTGTAATTGCCGATTTATCGGTACTTCCGCCGGTTTATCACAAGGTGCTTAAGGTAAAGGAACTTCTTGACAGCGGTAAAGCCGAATCTGTTAATGAGGCGGCAAAGCTGGCAAATGTATCACGAAGTGCGTATTATAAATATAAGGACTATGTGTTCCCTTTTAACCAGATGCAGGGAATACTTACGCTCCTTATTGCAGTGATTGACCTTAAGGGAGTGCTTAGTGACGTGCTTGCGGTAATGAGTGATGCAGGCTGTAATATTCTTACGATAAATCAGAATGTGCCGGTAAACGGTGTGGCAAATATCACCGTAACACTTCAGACGGAAAATATGCGGCTGAGTACAGACCGGCTTATAACGGGGATTAACAGCGTACGCGGTGTGCGAAAGGTTAATATCCTCGCAAAGCAGTAAAAAAAGGAAGGCGTGCCAATGAAAAAAATTGCTATTATAGGCTTTGGAGTTGTTGGCTCCGGAGTGTATGAAATTATCAGAAAAAACAAAGATGCTCTTACAAAAAAGTCGGGAGAGGAAATTGATGTAAAGAAAATTCTTGACATCAGGGACTTTTCAGACCATAAGGAAAGCCATCTTTTTACAAAGGATTTTAATGACCTTTTAAATGACGGTGAAATTGAGATTGTTGTTGAAACCATGGGCGGAATAAAATTTGCCTATGAATACACAAAGGCACTTCTTGAAAGCGGGAAAAGCGTTGTTACAAGTAATAAGGAGCTTGTTGCTACGCATGGTGAAGAATTTTTCCGCATTGCAAAGGAAAAGAATGTGCGCTATCTCTACGAGGCATCAGTCGGCGGAGGAATACCTGTTATAAGACCGCTTGCCTGCGATGTCAGCGCAAATGAGGTTGTGAATGTTTCAGGTATTCTTAACGGTACTACAAACTATATCCTGACAAAGATGTTCAAGGAAAATGACAGCTTTGAAAACGCACTTAAAAATGCGCAGGAGCTTGGATATGCTGAAAAAGACCCCACGGCAGATGTTGACGGACACGATGCATGCAGAAAGATTGCAATTTTAATGTCGCTCGTAACAGGCAGAAAGATTGAGTGTGAAGATATAAATACAAAGGGTATCCGCAACGTCAGTGCCGAGGATGTGACATATGCTGCGGCAATCGGATGCACAATCAAGCTTATCGGCTGCGGTTTTGTGGAAAACGGTAAGGTCAGCGCATCTGTTGAGCCTATGCTTATTCCCGCATCTCATCCCCTTTCATCAGTTGAGGACGTTTTTAATGCCGTTACGGTAAAGGGTAATATGGTTGACACACTGATGTTTTACGGCAGAGGTGCAGGAATGCTCCCCACCGCGAGTGCAGTTGTCGGTGATGTTATAGATATTGTAAGAAACGGTGAGTATAATCCCTATTATTCGTGGGGCGATGCGGATAAAGAAAAGATTATTCCCTATGAGGATATTAATACAAAATTCTTTGTACGTATAGAGGAAGCGCAGAAGGAAAAGATTGCTTCTATTTTCCCCGATGTGGAAATTATTAAGGGCGTTTCAGATTATGGCTTTGTTTCACCGCTTATGAGCGTTAAAGAGCTTGATGAAAAGCTTACAGCGGCAGGCGGTTATATATCAAGGATAAGGTTATTTAGATAGTCATCGGAGAGTCGAACTGATTACGGTTTTAAAAGAGAAATTTTGCATAATACTGCAGAAAATTCCGCAAATATACGTCAGTATTATTTTTGAATTTTCTTTGTCTTATATCAAAATTTCTTCTTTTTAAACTCTCCGACCTTATACGCAGAAAAATTTAAAATGATTTTAATACGGAGGACGAAGATAGGCTGACGCCTTTCGAGAACGACAAATTGAAAGCATTCAAATTTGTCAAGTATAAGGCGTAACCAGTTCGATTCTCCGATGACTAGGAGGTTTTAAAATTGGGTTTAATAGTACAGAAATTTGGCGGCAGCAGCGTCAGAGATGCAGAGCGTGTATTTAATGTTGCAAGCCGTGTTATTGAAACGTATGATGCAGGAAATGACGTAGTTGTAGTCGTTTCGGCGCAGGGTGACACAACGGATGATTTGATTGAAAAGGCGAAGGAGATTAATACAAAAGCCTCCAAAAGAGAAATGGATGTTCTCCTTTCAGCGGGTGAACAGATTTCAATGTCACTTCTTGCAATGGCTATTGAAAAGCTTGGAAGACCGGTTGTTTCACTTACCGGCTGGCAGGCAGGAATGAACACAGACAGCAACTACTCAAAGGCACGTATTAAGCGTGTTGTTGGTGAGAGAATACATCTTGAGCTTGATAAGAAAAAGATTGTTATTGTTGCAGGCTTCCAGGGAATTAATAAATTTGACGATATAACAACTCTTGGCAGAGGCGGAAGTGATACATCGGCTGTCGCAATTGCGGCGGCACTTGGCGCAGACCTTTGTCAGATATTTACTGACGTAACGGGTGTATATACGGCAGACCCGAGAATTGTGCCCGAGGCGTTCAAGCTTAACGAAATCACGTATGACGAAATGCTCGAGCTTGCATCTGCAGGTGCGAATGTGCTTCATAACAGAAGTGTGGAGCTTGCAAAGAAATTTAATGTAAATATGGAAGTGCTTTCAAGTCTTGAGAAAGTACCCGGAACAATAGTTAAGGAGGAAAACACTGTGGAAAAAATGTTGATAAGAGGAATTGCCCGTGATAACGATATTGCAAGAATTGCGCTTGTAAATATAAACGATACCCCCGGAAAGGCATTCCAGATTTTCTCAATACTTGCAAAGAAGAAGGTAAATGTAGACGTAATCCTTCAGTCAATCGGACGTGACGGAAGTAAGGATATCAGCTTCACCGTAAGCAAGGATGATCTTGAAACAGCACTTAATGTAATCAATGAAAACAACAGCATTATCGGTGCAGAAAAGGTAATTCACGATGAGAATGTTTCAAAGGTATCTGTTGTTGGTGCAGGAATGACATCTAACCCCGGTGTTGCTGCAACAATGTTTGAGGCGCTTTACGATGCAGGAATTAATATTCAGATGATTTCAACAAGTGAAATCAGAGTAAGCGTTCTTATCGACAGAAAAGATGCGGAAAACGCAGTAAGAGCTATACACAATAAGTTTAATCTGCATGACTAAGAAATGGCGGCTGAACATTTTTTGTTCAGCCGTTTCTTTATCACAAAACTTTTTATGTTAGAGTTTATGTTTGAAAATATAACATATATTTGCACCTTTTATGGACATATAATATATGTGAGGTGAAATGTTATGGAAGATAAACTCGTTATAAATAAAAAGAATTTAAAAGGTGAAGATGGATACAAAACTTTTTCTGTGCGAATAAAGGATACAACTGTTGCGAGATTAAATAAGCTGTCAGAAGAGACACATCGCTCAAGAAATGAGCTGATTAACATTCTGCTTGATTACGCGATTGATAACAGCAGGGTAAAATAATAGTTTCGCAGAGGTGATTGTATGAAAAAATTTAAAATACCATCCATTCCACCGACAACAAATAAATGCATAAGATTTCCCAATGACATAATAAGCAGGGTGGAAAATGCGATTGAAGGCAAAAACTGTACGTTTACGGCTTTTGTTGTGGAAGCGGTAAGAGTTGCGCTGGATAATATTGAGGGTGAAAAATAGTATGACCAAAAGACCGCTTGTTGTAGCGGCATTATCGTTTGTCGCCGGAATTGTCCTTGCCGTGTTCCGGATTAAAACAGCATATATTTTGCCCATTTGCTCTATAGCAGTGCTATGGGCAATTTTGTGCAGAAGAAAAATAATAATTATGGCGGCGGTTATATTTATTTTTACTGTTTTCGGAATGCTGCGGTTTGAGAGCGCAGAACGCATCAGAAACGAGACTGAATTTAAGTATGCTTCGCGTACATATGACGGCGAAATCCTGATAACGGATTTTTCTGATAATAAAAAGGTCACTGCAGAAATTTTTGACGAGGGAAAGCGTGTAAAGATTTATCTTTCTATGAAAGAATGTCCCAAGCTTTTGCCCGGTGACATTGTTCGCTCAAAAATTACCCTTAGCGGTATTTCAAGAAGTAAAACGCAGAAGTCTGATTTTGGCGCATATCTTGCGGGAAAGGGAACGTACCTTTACGCAAAGGGAGAAACACTAACCCTAATCTCGCAGTATACAAAG
>JAFSBF010000131.1 GCA_017441965.1 Clostridia bacterium
GTCACAGTTTGAGTCTTTCGTAGCTGCCTACATCAATGGCAAGCAAGTAATTGCGAATGATGATTGGGATGCCGTTTATGCAAGTGCTAATGCAGTATATATCTACTATACATTTACAGGGGGCGCCGCAGGATCCGGCGCCGTGCTCCTCGGCGACATCAGCGGTGACAGTGAGGTAAGCGCAAAGGACTCTAACCTCTTAAAGCAGATCCTCGCGGGAACCATTGAGTTTGCAAAGGGCTCAAAAGAATATCTTGCATCAGATATCAACAGTGACGGCGAGATAAGCGCAAAGGACTCCAATATTCTAAAGCAAATTATTTCCGGAATGTGATGCGGGAAAGTGAGGTTAAAATTATGAAATTCGTTGGAAAATGGGTGTTTGATTCAGTAGGAACATTTGACGAGAATTTTGAAAAGGTGTATCTTTCTGCAGAGGAATATATAAAATCATATTTTTCCGCAAGGGCAATACTGTCGCCACTCGATTTAACGCTGCAGCCGGCATTTAAAATATAGCCGACATTATTTTCCTGCATAGAGGAAAGAACGGCATCACGGTCTTCATCAAAGCGGGGGTCATTATAATGTGTATGTGTGTCAAAAAGCATCAGCGAACTTCACTTCCTATTTCCATATCGTCAGACGGCGAAACAATAGAAAGCTGATTATCATTGGCTGCGCACAAAATCATACCAAAGCTATCCTCGCCGCAAAGTTTAATGGGTTTAAGGTTTGCAACAATTACAACCTTTTTACCGATAAGGTCCTCCGGCTCATAGTATTGTGCAATACCGCTCACAACCTGACGCTTTTCATAGCCAAGGTCAAGCTGTAGCTTGAGAAGCTTTTTCGCCTTTTTAATTTTTTCGCACGCAATAACCTTTGCAACACGAAGCTCCGTTTTACAAAAATCGTCAATTGTGATTTCTTCCTTCGCCTCGGGCTTTTCTATCTGTGCTTCTTTTGCTTTTGCAGCCTCTTCTTCAATTGCCTTAAGCTCTGCCTCGACATCAATTCGGGGGAAGAGAACGTCGCCCTTTGTAACGGTAAAGCTATCCTGAACGCCCCACGTTTTGGCAGTGTTCCAGCCGCTTTCCTTTGCACCGATTTGCGCAAGGATTGCAGGGGTGGTGCGTGTCATTACGGGCGCAATAAGCTCTGCCGCTATCCTGATAGCCTCGCAAAGGTTATACATAACTGTCTCTAAGCGATCTTTCTTAGCCTCATCCTTGCTAAGTGCCCAGGGCATAGTTTCGTCAATATATTTATTTGTACGGCTGATAAGCTTCCATATTTCGGCGAGCGCCTGAGAAAACTGGAATGAATCCATAAGCGCCTCAACCTTTGAAGGGGTTTCCTTTGCAAGGGTGATAAGCTCACCATCCACATCCTCGCAAACATCTTTGTTTGTAACAGTGCCACCAAAGTATTTTTCGACCATACTTACAGTGCGGCTTACAAGGTTTCCAAGATCATTTGCAAGGTCTGAATTTATGCGGTTTATAAGTGCCTCGTTATTAAATACGCCGTCAGCACCAAAGGGCATCTCACGCATAAGGAAATAACGGATTGCATCTACGCCGTATTTATTTATAAGTGTAACGGGGTCAACAACATTACCCTTGGACTTACTCATCTTACCGCCGTCAAGAAGCAGCCAGCCGTGACCGTAAACCTGCTTGGGCAGAGGAAGGTCAAGCGCCATAAGCATAGCGGGCCATATAATTGAATGGAAGCGCACAATTTCCTTACCTACAAGGTGAACGTCTGCGGGCCAGTACTTCCTAAAATCTGCATCATCATCACTAAATGCACCAAGTGCGTTGATATAGTTTGTAAGGGCATCAAGCCATACGTATACAACGTGCTTTGGGTCAAACTCTACGGGGATACCCCAGTCAAAGCTCGTTCTGGAAACGCACAAATCCTCAAGTCCGGGGATAAGGAAGTTGTTGAGCATTTCATTCTGACGAATAGAAGGCTGCAGGAAATCAGGATTGTTTTTAATAAGTTCAATAAGTCTGTCCTGATACTTTGAAAGACGGAAGAAATAGCTTTCCTCCTTCGTCTTTTCAACACTTCTTCCGCAGTCGGGGCATTTTCCGTCCACTAACTGATGCTCTGTCCAGAAGGATTCGCAGGGGGTACAGTACCATCCCTCATACTCGCTCTTATAAATGTCACCCTTTTCATAAAGAGTGTTAAAAATCTTTTGCACTGCCTTTACGTGCATTTCGTCAGTTGTGCGGATAAATTTGTCGTTGGTAATATCGAGCATCTTCCACAAATCCTTGATGCCCTTAACGATATTGTCAACGTATTCCTGCGGAGAAACACCGCGCTCCTGGGCGATACGCTGAATTTTCTGACCATGCTCGTCCGTTCCCGTCAGGAACATTACGTCATAGCCCTGTGCGCGCTTATAGCGTGCAATTGTATCCGCCGCAACAGTGCAGTAGGAATGACCTATATGCAGCTTGTCACTGGGATAGTATATCGGGGTAGTGATATAAAATTTTTCCTTTGCCATTTCAATCAACCTTCCTTTAAGTTCGAAATTATGGAATATTTTCACTAACGTGAAAATGTTTTTTAAATGAGGGATAAACAATTAAAGAATTCAAAGATTTTTGTTTGGGCAAAAATCTACCATCATTCCGCATTTCGCATTCCGCATTTCGCACTAAAAATATTTAGCTCTTATTTTTTCGAGTGTTTTATTAAAATCATCGGGGAGTGGGGCGGTGAAATGAACACGCTCCCCGCTTTGGGGATGAATAAATGCAATTTCCCCTGCATGGAGAAGCTGACCTGCAAGAGAAAACTCCTCCTTTTTAAGTCCGTAGGTTTTATCGCCTAAAATGGGATGCCCCAGATGCTTTGTATGCACACGTATCTGGTGGGTACGCCCCGTCTGGAGTTGGCACTTTATATAGGTATATTTAGAAAACCTTTCCAAAACGGTTATATGTGTAACTGCATCACGTCCCCCCACCTTTGAAACCGCCATTTTTTTGCGGTCAGAAGTGCTTCTTGCAATGGGGGCATTTACAGTAATATTATCCTCTTTTATATTGCCATGCACAATGGCATAATATGTCCTGCCGAGAGTTTTGTCTGAAAGCTGAGAAGCAAGTGAGAGATGTGCACTATTGCTTTTGGCAACGACTAAAAGTCCCGTTGTGTCCTTGTCAATTCTGTGAACAATTCCCGGGCGCAGAACACCGTTAATCGCCGAAAGATTATCGCCGCAGTGGTGCATAACGGCATTCACAAGGGTATTATCCTCATTCCCTGCCGCAGGGTGGACAACCATTCCGCGCATCTTATTTATAACGAGAACCTCGCTGTCCTCAAAAACAATATCAAGGGGGATATCCTGCGGTATTACATCAAGGGGCTTTACCTCGGGAAGAAAGACCGTTATTTCGTCACCCTCCTTAAGTTTAAAGGACGAACGCACGGGGTTTCCGTTTACTAAAACCATAGATTTTTCAAAAAGTCCTTTTAAAAAGCTCCTTGTAAGGTCGGGAGAATTCTGTGCTATATAGATGTCGCAGCGTGCTTTCTCGCACGCTGTCAGTTTTAGGGTGGAATTTATTTCACTCATTTTCTGAAGCCTCACTTTCGTTTCGGCTATCTAAAAATGCATATAATACGTAAAGTGCTGCACCTATGCATACAAAACAGTCTGCAACATTAAAAACGGGAAAATCAATAAAGGTGGTCATTATAAAATCCCTGACAAAGCCAAATGCCGCCCTGTCAATAAAGTTACCTACAGCACCGCCTGCAATAAATGCAAGTGCCATTTTTTCAATTGGGGAACGGGGGCGCATCTTCACAATATAATATACTGCCCCAAGTAGAACGGCAATTGTAAAAACAATAAAAAATATACGCGCACCTGAAAAAAGCCCGAAAGCTGCCCCTTCGTTACGCACGTAGGTAAAAGAAAGAATTTTCGGAATAATAACCTTTTCCTGACCGAGAGAAAAGGTAGAAGTAATAAGTATCTTTGTTATCTGGTCAAGAGCGATAATAAAGAGGAAAATAAGAATATATAGCATAATACCGCTCTCCTTCTTACGAAAATTTATTTAAGGTAATAAATATGCGGTCCTTTTTTGAATGTCCGCCCACGCTAAGGGTGGCACGTCCAATTCCGCGCACAGAAATGGTGTCCCCCTCAGAAAGGTGCATATCACATTTATCAGCGGCAATACCGTTAATAAATACAAGACCGCCCTTTATAAGCTCACTGCTTTTAGAGCGACCTTTCCCCGCAAAAAGGGAAATAACTGCATCAAGCCTGAGAGAGGCAACCGTTCCGCTGATGGATGTAAACTTTTTCTCCGGCACGATAAGGCCGCAAAGCTCTATGAGCTCGGTCTTCACACCCTCTCTTCCAACCTTTTCAAGAGATGAACATACAAAATCTGCAATGTCACTATGCAGCAAAATCTGGCAAGTGTCCTCACCGATTATAATATCTCCGCATTTTTCGCGCTTTATGCCCAGTGCCATAATACTGCCCAAAAAGTCACGGTGTGACAAATTTTTAATGCGGGGCGAGGAAAGGGAAAGAACGCTGATTGGA
>JAFSBF010000132.1 GCA_017441965.1 Clostridia bacterium
CGGCTATCCTTTGTATGTTTTCCTCTACCCAGGTTGCATCATCTACATTATCGTGATAGCCAAGCTCTAAAAATACGGCAGGGGCACGTGTCTGCCTGACCTCGCCGATAATTGTGGTGGGAATTGTCCTCACAAGAGACGGCACGGGATATATACTTTTAAGATTGCGTGCAAAAATATCTGCCGCACGTCTTCCCCGTGTGCTGCCGGGGGAATAGTATACCTCTACACCCCTCACCTCTCCGTAACGCCCCTCGGGTGCCGCATTCGAATGAAGTGCAAGGTGCAGGTCATAATTTCCCATATTCGACTGCGCAATAGAGCTTGAGGCAGTCATATCGGGCGTGTTTCTCGTATACTGTATTCCGCTTGACCGAAGATAGGGTATCATTGCATCTGCAATCAGATTCATATAATATTCTTCACTTCCGCCGGTAACGTACATATTTCCCTCCTGCGTGGAGGGACTAAGATATATTGTCGGCATAAAAAAACTCCTTTCCGTTTATTATATTAATAATGTAGTAAATAATTGAATTTTTTTCAAAAAATACTTGCAATATATATATTTAGGTGATATAATGCAAAAAGAGTATGAGAGTGGGCTTGCGGCCCACTCTTTCGTATTATTACCAAACAAATAGTCCTAAAGGAGATGATACCTTGGCAAAAATTGATGAGGCACTTGAAAAAATTGCCCTTGACGTCTGCCAAAGGCACGGAGTGTACATCTATGAAACAGAATATAAAAAGGAAGGCAGTGAATACTTTCTGCGTCTTTTCATAGATAAAGAGGGCGGCGTTACGATTGAGGACTGCGAAAATGTCAGCCGTGAAATAAGCCCCCTGCTTGATAACCTTACCTTTATTAAGGAAGCGTATATTTTTGAGGTTTCTTCCCCGGGAATTGACCGTGTGCTTTCACGTGACTGGCACTTTGAAAAGGTTATGGGCGAGGAAATCGAGATAAAGCTTTTCGCTCCGCTTGACGGTAAGAAAGAATTCTCAGGTATTCTTAAAGGATACAATGACGGTATCATAACCATAGAAACAGAAGGAAAAGAAATACAAATTGAAAAGCAAAAGGCGGCATCTGTCCGACTGGCTTTTAAGTTTTGATATGATAGGAGTGTTTAACAAAAAATGAATAACGAGCTTATACTGGCGCTTGACGCACTTGAAAAGGAAAAACGCATTAAAAAAGAAATAATGTTTGAGGCTCTTGAGGCGGCACTCGTAACCGCTTACAAGAAAAATTTCGGCAGTAACTACAACTGTTTTGCAGAGGTTAATCGTGAAACGGGCGATATGAGAGTTTATTGCACAAAGACAGTTGTGGAAGAAGTCGAGGACGATGCTACCGAGCTTTCTCTCGAGGAGGCACAGAAAATCAACAAGCGTTACCAGATTGGTGACAGCGTTGATTTTGAGGCTTCGCCTGCAAAATTCGGACGTATTGCCGCACAGACAGCAAAGCAGATGGTTGTGCAGAAAATCCGTGAGGCAGAGCGTGGAAATATGTATGACGAGTACAGTGACAAGGAAAACGACGTTATGAGCGGTAAGATTGAAAAGCTTGACCGCAGAGGCGTTATGGTTGACCTTGGCTCTGCAGAGGCTCTCCTTACACCGAGCGAGCAAATCCCGGGTGAGGATTACACCCCCGGCCGCAGACTTAAGGTTTATGTTTTTGAGGTTAAAAAGACGACAAGAAGTGTAAACTTAATGGTATCAAGAACACATCCCGGTCTCGTTAAAAAGCTCTTTGAGCAGGAGGTTCCCGAGATTGCTGACGGAACCGTTCAGATAAAGAGCATTGCACGTGAGGCGGGCAGCCGCAGTAAGCTTGCAGTATATTCCGATAATCCGAGTATTGACCCCGTAGGCGCTTGCGTAGGTCAGAAGGGTACACGTGTTGCAGGTATTGTTGAGGAGCTTAACGACGAAAAAATTGATGTTATTGCTTACAGTGAAGACCCTGCAGAGTATATCAGTGCGGCACTTAACCCCGCAAAGGTACTCAGCGTGGAAATTGATGAAAAGAATAAATCCGCACTTGTAACCGTTCCTGAATTCCAGCTTTCTCTTGCAATCGGTAAAGAGGGACAAAATGCCCGTCTTGCAGCAAGACTTACAGGCTGGAAAATAGATATCAAGAGTGACGGCGGTGAAAGCGGAAAGGAGATATAAATGTCCATCCCTTTCAGAATGTGCGTTGTATGCCGAAATATGAAGCCAAAGGAAGAGCTTTTGCGTGTTGTAAAATATGACGGTCAGTTTACTGTTGATACGCAGGGAAAGCTTCCGGGGCGCGGTGCATACATATGCAAAAACGGCGAGTGTAGAGAAAAATTTGAAAAACAGCGTTCGTTTGAGCGTTCTTTCAAGGCTGCACTTCCGCCCGGGTTAAAAGA
Source organism: Clostridia bacterium (assembly GCA_017441965.1). GTDB lineage: Bacteria > Bacillota > Clostridia > UMGS1883 > UMGS1883 > UMGS1883. Next base: position 2,415 of record JAFSBF010000132.1, read on the forward strand.
AAATATTAAAAAGGAACTGATTTAATGAACGATAGATTACTTGGTATGATTGGTCTGGCTGTTCGTGCAAACAAAGCAGCCTTTGGAGTTTTTATGACAGAAAAGGCAATCGATGAAGGGCGTGCAAGTCTCGTTATAGCGGCAGAGGATATAGGCACCAGCAACCGTAGACGAATTGAGGGGAAATGCCGTAACGAAGACATTAAAATTATTTTTTATTCCGACAAGGCTTCTTTAAGCCGTGCAGCAGGAAAAAAAGATATGCCTGTGATTGCAATATGTGATGAAGGCTTTGCCAATGCCATCATAAAAAAGATGGCGCCAAGTGAAACGGTCTAAAATTTACGGAGGTGCTCAGATATGATCGCAAAACAGAAAATCAGCGCAATAGCAAAAGCTATAAATGTTCCCGGTAAGGAAATTGTTAAAATGCTTTCCGATGTTATGGGAATTACGAAAAGCACAGCGGCTTCTCTTGATGTTTACGAGATGAGCGTTGTGATGGATTACTATACACAAAAATTTGATGACGGCTCTACTATAGAAGAATACGTAAACGCACATCAGGAAAAGGCCCTTAAGGAGCAGGAAAAAGCAGCAAAGGAAAAGGCTGAGAAAGAGGAAAAAGCCCCCGAAATTTCCGCACCCGAAGAGGAAAGCATTGATGAGGTTATTACCCCTACAAAAAATGTGCGCTATGTTGATACAAGAACAAATGCCGTTGACCTTGATATGCAGCTTGCAAAGGAAAAGGCTGAAGAGCTTGCCCCTGAAATCAAGGATACGGAAACAAATAAGCAGAGAGTTAAAAAGAATAAAAACAAGCAGCAGCCGCAAAAGAAAAGTCAGCCTAAGCAGCCTGAAATGCCAAAGCCCAAAAAGGAAGAAAAGAAGCAGCCGCTTCACATCATTATTCCCGATACAATCACTGTGGGCGACCTTGCACAAAAGCTCAAGGTTGGTGCTACTGAAATTATAAAGCGTCTTATGCAGCTTGGAATTATGGCGGCAATTACGCAGGATATTGAGTATGATGTTGCGGCACTTATTGCAGAAGATATGGGCGCAGAGGTTGAAAGAGAAATTATTATCACCGAGGAGGAGCGTCTTTTAAGCGATGCAGAAGCTCCCGATGAGGAAAAGGACCTTCTTCCCCGTCCCCCCGTTGTCTGCGTAATGGGTCACGTTGACCATGGTAAAACAAGTCTTCTTGACGCAATCCGCTCAACAAACGTTACGGCAAGCGAGGCAGGCGGTATCACACAGCACATCGGTGCATATATGGTAAATATAAACGGAAATCAGATTGCATTCCTTGACACCCCCGGACATGAGGCGTTTACTGCAATGCGTGCCCGTGGTGCTCTTGTTACGGATATTGCAATCCTCGTTGTAGCAGCAGATGACGGTATTATGCCCCAGACTATCGAGGCTATTAACCATGCAAAGGCTGCCGAGGTAAGCATAATTGTAGCAATCAACAAGATAGATAAGGACGGTGCAAATCCTGACAGAGTTAAGCAGGAGCTTACAGAGCACGGCCTTGTTCCCGAGGAATGGGGCGGTGACGTTATCTGTGTAGAGGTTAGTGCAAAGCAGCATAAGAATATTGACTCTCTTCTTGAAATGGTGCTTCTCACCGCTGAAATGAAGGAGCTTAAGGCTAACCCCAACCGTCAGGCAAGAGGTACTGTTATCGAGGCGAAGCTTGATAAGGGCAGAGGCCCCGTTGCAACAGTTCTTGTACAAAACGGAACACTCAGACAGGGCGACATCATTGTTACGGGCACTGCAGTCGGCAGAGTAAGGGCAATGGTTGATGACCACGGCAAAAAGATTAAGGAGGCTGTTCCCTCTACCCCCGTTGAGATTGTTGGTCTTAGTGAAACACCAGACGGTGGCGACCCGTTCTATGTAGTAAGCGACGAGCGTGCCGCACGTCACGTTGTTGAAACAAGAAAGCAGAAGATAAAAGACGATGCCAACAAGGCACGTCAGAGAGTTAATCTTGATGACCTCTTCAGCCAGATTCAGCAGGGTGATGTAAAAGACCTTAATATCATTGTTAAGGCTGACGTTCAGGGTAGCGTTGAGGCTGTAAGACAGAGCCTTGAAAAGCTTTCAAACGAGGAAGTACGTGTAAGGGTAATCCACGGTGCAGTAGGTGCTATTACTGAAAGCGACGTTACACTCGCTTCTGCATCAAATGCAATTATTGTTGGCTTTAACGTACGTCCTGATGTCGGCGGCAGAAATGCGGCAGAGCTTAATAAGGTTGATATGCGTATGTACCGTGTAATATATGAGGCAATTGAGGAAATTGAGGCAGCTATGAAGGGTATGCTTGCACCTACCTTCCGTGAGGCTGTTATCGGCCACGCAGAAATCCGTCAGACCTTTAAGGTAAGCGGTGTAGGCACAATCGGCGGATGCTATGTTACAGACGGTAAAATTCAGCGCAACTGCAGCGTAAGAATAGTACGTGACGGTATCGTTATCCATGAGGGTGAGCTTGATTCACTCAAGCGTTTCAAGGATGACGTTAAAGAGGTTGCAAGCGGTTACGAATGCGGTATGGGCTTCGTACGCTTCAACGACATTAAAGAGGGCGACAATGTAGAGTGTTATATTATGGAAGAGGTTGCAAGATAAAATGCGAAATACGGAATGCGGAGTGCGGAGTGCGAAATTAAGGAAGATTTTCGCACAGCGAAAATCCACCGTCACTTCGAATTTCGAACTTCAAACTTCGAATTAATAATTATCTACAATAAAGATAAAATAAGTAAATGAGGAAATCTCTCATTTACTTATTTTTGAAAGAAGGGAAATGTTATGTCTTTTAAACGAACAGACAGAATATCTGAAGAAATAAAAAAGGAATTAAGCAGTGTTATACGTGAGCTTAAGGACCCGAGAATTCCTATGATGACAAGTGTTGTCAGCGTAAATGTGACAAGTGATTTAAGTTATGCCAAGGCATATATCAGCGTTATGGGCTCTGCTGATGAGAAAAAAGCTGCACTTAAGGCACTCACCGCTGCCCGTGGGTATATCAGACGTGAAATCGGAAGCCGTATAAAGCTTCGCTGTGTTCCTGAATTTTCATTTGTGGAGGATACCTCCATTGAATACGGTGCACATATAAATAAGCTTCTTCACGATATTGAAAGTAACGACTGAAAGGAGTAGTTGCTATGCAAAAAATAGTGATTGAGCATCTTTTAAAGTGCCGCTCGGTTGCCATTTTTGTACACGTAAATCCTGACTGGGACTGCATAGGAAGTGCGTTTGCCTTAAGAGGTGCACTTCGTGCTCTTGGAAAAAAAACTGACATTTTTACAGATGAGCCGCTTTCCCGTCATCTCGGTTTTATGGAAACGGATGTTATAGTTTATGAAGACGGCTCAAAAAAGCCTGACTATGAATGTTACTGCGCACTTGATGTAGGCGCCCCTGACAGAATGGGGGCGTGGGGCAAATTTTTCACGCAAAACGATAATACGGTGTGTGTTGACCACCATCACCAGAG
>JAFSBF010000133.1 GCA_017441965.1 Clostridia bacterium
AACTCCAATATATGTTCCTGATACAGTTATATCCTTTACTACAACGCTACCTGCACCTATCATTACATCATCAGCAATAGTAGTATTATTCCTTACCACACTGCCTGCACCTATCTGAGTATTATTATCGACACAAACTGTACCGCACAGTGTAGCAGAAGGAGAAATATGAACAAAGTCACCAATAGCACAGTCATGTTCAATAGTTGCATGCGTATTAATTATAGAGTGTTTCCCTATCGTTGCAGCATTATTTATAACGGCAAGTGGCATTACGCAGGTGCCTTTGCCTATAGTTACATCAGAGCCTATAACTGCACTTGGATGAATTGCAGAATAATAATTTAACCTAGGGTATTTCTCTGCGATACTGCGTCTTATGCTATTATTGCCTATCGCAATTATAAATTCTTTGTCGCTGTATTTTTCGCAATCTTTAACTTTACCAAGCATCGGCATATTTTCTATCGCTGCATCATCTAAAAAACCTAATACATAATCGCCGCACGCTTTTACGATGTCAGCGACAACTCTACCGTGTCCGCCTGCACCTATAATTACAACTTCCTTAGACATTCATTTCACATCTTTCAAATTTTTGTTTGCTCGGTCTGTTTTTCCTGCGTTCCACGGAAAGGCTCAATTGTTGCCTGCCCCTGCTGACTAATCCCCTCTTCTTTGACAAAGGCTTTCCACACTGTTAGAAGGATAATTTTTATATCACCCATAAAAGAAATGTTATCAACATATTCGACATCATATGTAAACTTTTCTTCCCAGCTTATTGCGTTTCTTCCCTTTATCTGTGCAAGTCCGGAGAGTCCTAGGCGAACGTTATGCCTGCGTTTTTGATCTTCATTATACAGTGGCAAATATTCAACGAGGAGCGGTCTTGGTCCGACTACCGACATATCGCCTTTTAAAATATTAAATGCCTCGGGCAGTTCATCAAGGCTTGTCTTTCTTAAAAGTCTGCCAAATCTTGTTAAACGAACATCATCGGGAAGAAGATTTCCGTTTTCGTCACGTTCATCGGTCATAGTCCTAAATTTATAAAGCTCAAATATTTTTTCGTCTTTGCCCGGTCTTTTCTGTTTGAAAATCACAGGGCTTCCGAGTTTCACACGGACAAGCACTGCCACAATTATGTAAAGCCACGAAAAAACAATTATAGCTGCAAGTGCGCAGATTATATCAAAAATGCGCTTAAAATATTTTTCATACATCAAAATAACCCCTTAATTATATCAATTACTTTCTGCTGCTGTGCCTTTGTCATCTTAATATCCGACGGCAAGCAGAGTCCGCGTCTGAATATGTCCTCACCCACATTGTCATCATTTGTTATAAAGTCGTTATCCTTATACACGGGCTGCATATGCATAGGCTTCCAGATGGGACGTGCCTCTATATTTTCCTTTTCAAGGGCAAGGCGGATTTTTTCAGGATTAACATTGTCCATTGCATCTTCATTTATCAGCATACAGCTAAGCCAGAAATTGGGAACACTGCACTTTTCATAAGGATTCATCGTGACGGGTAAATCCTTAAATCCCTCTTTATATCTGAGGTATATATTTTCTTTTAACTTTCTGTGCTCTTCAATATGTAAAAGCTGTCCTCTGCCGATACCTGCCACGATATTACTCATTCTGTAGTTGTATCCTATTTCCTCGTGCTGATACCACGGGAAAGACTCCCTCGCCTGAGTGGAGAAAAAGCGTACCCTTTGCACAGCATCTTCATCGTCAGAAAGAAACATTCCCCCGCCCGAAGTTGTAATTATTTTATTTCCGTTAAAGCTTATTGCACCGTATTTGCCAAAGCTTCCCGTCTGTTTTCCTTTATATGTAGCAGAGAGCGACTCCGCCGCATCCTCAATAAGTATTACTCCATATTCGTCACAAAGCGCTTTTATCTCATCAATTTTTGACGGAGTTCCGTAAAGGTGTACAAGAACAACTGCCTTTACTCTGTCTTTATATTTTTCGAGGGCGATTTTAAGAGCGCACGGATTCATATTCCACGTGTCACGCTCACTGTCTACAAAAACCTGTGTTCCGTTTTCATAACTGACAGGGTTAACTGTAGCTGCAAAAGTAAGGTCAGAGCAGATTACAATATCATCCGTCTTTATTCCCGCAAGCTTAACCGCCAGATGAAGTGCGTGTGTACCTGCTGTCATCGCTGCCGCCGCCTTAACACCGACAAAATGTGCCATTTCATTTTCAAATTCAGTAACATTCTTGCCAAGCGGCGCTACCCAGTTGGTATCAAAAGCCTCTTTTATAAATACCTGCTCCTCCCCGTGCATGGTAGGGGTAGAAAGCCAAATTCTTTCATTTTCCATAAATGCTTCACGCTTTCTGTTTGTATAAATTCTTTCGCACACCTAATCTATTCTATTTTAACATAAATACCACTATCCGTCAACCACCAATATGTGTATTTTGACTAAGAAATTGCATAAAAAACAGTAGATTTTTTATACAATGTATGATATAATTAAAATACTATGTTTAAATGGAGGTTTTTTGCGTGACAGTTATAAAAGCGTTTATACTCGGTCTTATTCAGGGTGTTAGTGAATTTTTGCCGATTTCAAGCTCAGGACATCTTTCCATTGCAGGACGGCTTATGGGTATGGACCCTGAGGCGTCAAACCTGTTATCGTTTAATATTCTTCTGCACGTGGCAACACTTGCAGCGGTATTTATAGTTTTCCGGAATGATATATGGGAAATGATTAAGGCATTTTTCGGGATGCTCGGTGACCTTTTTACGGGAAAAGGACTAAGGCTTAAAGAATTTACATACCGCAGACTTATAATAATGCTTATAGCAGGAACAATTCCTGCAGTTTTTGCGGCACTTTTTCTTGGGGATATTATAGAAAATCCCGAGCTTTGGCAGATAGGAATATTCCTCATTATCACAGCGATACTCCTTTTCCTTAGTGAAAAGCTTGCGGGTGGAAACATTTCACTTGAAGAAATGTCTGTAAAACGTGCATTTTGCGTAGGATGCTTTCAGGGACTTGGCACACTCCCGGGAATAAGCCGCAGTGGAAGTACAATTGTCGGCGGTCTTTTCTCAAGACTTGAAAAGAGTACTGCAGTACGTTTTTCTTTTCTGCTTTCAATTCCTGCTATCTTAGGTGCTTTGGTGCTTGATTTAAAGGATATGGTAGGAGCAACTACGCAAACCCTCTCCTTTATGCCCGTGGCAGTAGGTATGATTACCGCCGCAATCAGCGGATATTTTTCCATAAGGTTTTTACTGCGTCTTGTTGAAAAAAGCAAACTTAGCTATTTTTCATACTACTGCATAGCCGCAGGTATATTTGCGATAATACTTAAATTCACGATATAACACGGCAGGAGCAAGCCCCTGCCCTACAATTTACTATTTAAAAGGATGCAAGAGAAAATGAAAAAAACTACAACGAAGAAAACAACTTCAACATCTTCTAAAAAGGCAAAGCTTTCTCCGTCGGGCAAAAAGCTTTCTTCAAGAAATACCGCTCCCCCGCCGAAAACACGTTCAACAAAAAAGGCTTCCGTTGCAAAATACCCTTCGAAAGAAATTCGCACAATATGCCTTGTTTTTGCAACCGTTGTTTTTATTCTTTCCTACTATTTTAATGCATTTGGTATAGTAGGAAAGCTACTTAAAAACCTCGGCTCAATACTGCTTGGCGGTGTGTGCTACGTTATTCCCGTAATTTTGCTGATTGCAACAATACATACATTTTTAAGGGGTACGCTCTCTCCGCACAAGCACCGCTATGTTTTTGCATCGCTTGGTCTTTTGTGCATAAGCGGACTTCATACACTTTATTACACAACCCTCAACCCCGGGCTTTTTGCAGGCGAAAATTCATTTTTTGTTTCGCTTTTAGAAACTACTGTTTACAGTGGAAAGCTCTGTGAGTCGGGCGGTATAATAGGGGCACTTCTTTCACTTCCGTTGCGTGCACTTGTTTCCACAACGGGTGCATCGGTAATTCTCGTTTGTTTTTGTCTTATCTGCTTTGTAACTGCTACGGGTACAGAGCCGATTACAAACTTTATTAAATTCCTCTCTACCTCTGTTGCAGGATTTTTAGGCAGTATGCGTGACGAGCGTGAGGCGCAGAAAGACGGACAGGGTGAAAACCAAATCAAGATTAACGGTATTGAGGAAACATCAGAGGTAAAGAAAAAGAAGCGTGTACGCATTGCCACCCCTGACAGTGCACCTTCAAAAGAAGATGGCGAGGCACAATCGGGACAAGCTGAATTTAAAATTAATCTTTACGATGATAAAAAGGATAAAAAACCTGACGTTAATACTACACCCAAGGCTGAAATTCCTGACGATATAAAGAAAATGGCTATGGAGGCATCGGGCGGTGTTGAAGAGGAAAAGCCTGATACAACACCCATTGAAGTAACAGACGATGAAATTGAGTCAGATTATATAAACTATACCTTCCCTCCCATTGATTTACTTTCAAAGGCAAAACCGTCTGCAGGAGGGCAGGACAGACCTGAGGATCTTCGAACACAGGCAAAGAAGCTTGTGGACACACTGCATAGCTTTGGCGTTGAGGCAAAAGTTCTGGAGGTAAGCAAGGGGCCGAGCGTTACACGCTTCGAGCTTCAGCCCTCCGCAGGTGTAAAGGTAAGTAAGATAGTAAATCTTGCCGATGACATCGCACTTAACCTTGCAGCATTTGGTGTCAGAATTGAGGCACCTATCCCCGGTAAAGCAGCAGTCGGAATTGAAATTCCCAACACAACACCATCAATGGTATGTCTGCGTGACGTAATTGATAGCGAGCAATTCCGTACATTCGGTTCAAAAACCGCTTTTGCAATGGGTAAGGATATTGCAGGTCAGCCCGTAATATCAGATATTTCAAAAATGCCGCATATGCTTATTGCGGGTGCAACGGGCAGCGGTAAGAGTGTATGTATAAACTCCCTTATAACGAGTATTCTTTATAAAGCTGACCCCAACCAGGTGAA
>JAFSBF010000134.1 GCA_017441965.1 Clostridia bacterium
CTGCTTTGCAAATGATCCACTCGTTACGTGCAGTATTAAGGATGCAAAGAAACTTTTCCGTGAAATGATAGAAAACACAAAGGAATATCTTACAATGTACGAACTTGATTAATGGAGGCAAAAAAATGAAGCTTGTTATTTGCGGTGACGTAACTGTTACCCCTGAAAGCTATCCTCATTTTAATAATGCCAATGAAAAAAGCGCTTTCGGTGATGTTTTGGAGGTTTTCAAATCTGCAGACAGAGTAATTGTCAATCTGGAGTGTGCAATTACGCAGAGTGATAACGAAATCAGAAAGTTTGGTCCGTGCCTTAAAGCACCGCTTAATACGGCATACACTTTAAAAAAGGCAGGAATTACTGATTGTGCACTCAGCAATAATCATATCTTTGATTTTGGAGTTGAAGGGTTAAGAGATACTATAAACGCACTTGAAAAGCAAAAAATAAAGTGGACAGGTATCGGCAAAAATTATGAAGCATCAAGAAAAAATCATACAATTACAGTAGGAGAAATCACTGTTTCCGTTATAAATGTGTGCGAGCACGAATATTCATATGCAACTTCAAACAGAGTTGGTGCCCGTCCTTTTGATGAGTTTGAAACTATGCAGGATATAAGACTTGCAAAAAAAGAGGCCGACTACGTTGTTGTAATTTATCACGGAGGAAAAGAGCTTTGCAGCTATCCTTCTCCACGCCTTATGAAAGCTTGCCATGAGATGGTAAGATGCGGTGCAGACTGCGTCCTTTGCCAGCATAGCCACATTATAGGCTGTTATGAAAATTTTGAAGGCGGTCATATTTTATACGGTCAGGGAAATTTTCATTTTGCAAAAAATGATAAGTCCTGGCGCAGTGGACTTATTACAATGCTTAATATTGATAAAGATGGAATAAACATTGATTTTATTCCCGTATCAGTTGAAAATGGTACAGTTAGAATAGCTGATGAAGAAAACAATATAGAAATACTATCAGCTATGGAAAAGAGAAATAAAAGCCTTTCCGACGGTACGTGGAAAGAATACTGGCACGAATTTTGCGTCAGCAGATATGAAGACTATAAGCGTGCATTTTGTGGCTACAATGTAGATGATGACGAAGATAAGACACAATATTTCGCACACACCTTAGATTGTGAAGCGCATACGGATGTCTGGCGTGAACTTTTTAAGACCTGGAATTATACAAACGAACTTGGGAAAGAGCTATAATAAAGAGGTGCAATAATATGGAAAGAAGTCAAAATCCTATAAAAACAGTTCTTGGGCGAACGAAAAAAATTATCCCAAAAATGCGTTTTAGCGGAAATGATTTTGAACAGTGGCAAAAAGATGCAACAAAGAAGCTTAATGAGCTGTTAGGGTTGCCCCTATGCCATTGCGATGACTTATTTAAGGTCGATTTTGAAAAGAAGCATACTGATTTTAAGGAAATTCGCTTTACATTTCAAAGCGAAGAAGGGTATTTTGTTCCATGCCACTTGCTTGTGCCAAATGGAGCAGTAGCACCGCTTCCTGTAGTAATATGCCTTCAGGGACATTCTACAGGAATGCATATATCACTGGCGAGAGCGAAATTCCCCGGGGATGAAAACTCTATAAATGGTGGTGACCGTGATTTTGCAATCGGTGCAATAAAAAAAGGATTTTGTGCACTTACGATTGAGCAGCGCGCTATGGGAGAATGTGGCTCTGCTGAAAACGGAAGTCCTGCGTGCCATGTCAGCACAATGGCAAATCTGTTAATTGGCAGAACAACAATAGGTGAACGCGTATGGGATATAATGCGCTCAATTGATGTCCTCGAAAAGTATTTTCCGCAAATTGACAAGGATAATATCATTTGTCTTGGAAATTCGGGTGGCGGTACGGCGACTTTTTATGCAGCCTGTCTGGAAAAAAGGATAAAAACGGCAATACCAAGCTGTGCATTTGCAAGCTTTGATGATTCAATTGCGGCAATGTATCACTGTACGTGCAACTTTATTCCAAAGATAAGAACGTATTTTGATATGGGTGATTTGGCAGGGCTTATTGCGCCACGTAATTTAATTATAGTTTCAGGTAAAGAGGACAGTATTTTCCCGATTAATTCAGCAAAAGAGCAGTTTGAAATTGCGAAAGAGCTTTATATGCAGACATCGGGAAAATGCGTTCACGTTATTGGAGAAGAGGGGCATCGTTTCTACTATGATGCTGCGTGGAACGCATTTGAGAAAATTACCATAGAGGAGCAAAGTTTATGATAACTCAAAATAACACAGTCTTAAAAATAACAGCAGGAAAAGCAGAAAACGGCTTTAATGCAGAAATTATTTCTGATAAAAGCATAAAAACCGTAAAATGGAGTGTAAAGGATGCAGGCGGCACTAAAAAAGCTGAGGGCATAAGCGATGACGGCAAAAATATCTGCAGTGCCTTTGATGCGGAGCAGTGGTCTGTTCTAAAGCCTGCTCTTTACACCTTTACGGCACAGATTATATTTGAGAGTGGGGAAACAGAAGAAATCAGTGACCGCTTTGGTTTCAGGTGGTTTGAAACTGACGAAAAATATATCTACTTAAACGGTTTTCCGTTCTATATGCGTGCATATATCCGTGGTGCGGCAGCGCATGAGCATCAGAATAACTGTAACCTCAGCGAGATTGAATTTTACAGAAAAAATATCCGTATGGCAAAAAGCTATGGATATAACACTATTCGTTTCCATTCAGTAATTCCAC
>JAFSBF010000135.1 GCA_017441965.1 Clostridia bacterium
ATTCTCTACAAAATGATGTGCACGCTGATTGTTCTTTCAGGAATATTTATTGCTCTTATTTGAGGTGGATTATGAAATCACAGTTTGACCGAACACGATACACGGATAACCCCGGCTACAGACTTGTTCATATAAAAGGTACGCACGCAGGAGACTCCGCACTGCCGTATCTTCACTACAGTCCTAATTTCCTGCTTTTCTATTTCAAGCACGGTACGGGAAATATTAAAATAGAGGGCAGACACTATAACATAAACGATGGGGACATTATTCTTATTAATCCATCCGAACTATTTCAGCTTACCGTTGATGACAAAACCTATCATGAGCGAATATCTCTTAGTATGACAGAAGGGCTTTTAGCCTCCTATCCGTATGCTGCCGAAAGGTTATTTGCCCCCTTTTACAATCGTGAAAAAGGCACTCGAAACCGCATTAATGCAGAAACCGTGAGTGCATTAGGTTTTAATACATATATGGAAGATATTCTTAAATTTTTGGGCAGTACTGATGCAGAAGCGCCTCTTCTTGCCTTTTGCAAGATTATAGAGCTTTTATCAAAATTAAATGAAACAATGACAAAAACCACTCCGTCTGCGTCTGCACAAAATTTGTTGAACCCATTAATCAGCGACGTTCTCAACTACTTAAATCTTCATTTTAAAGAGGATTTAAGTATTGACGCAGTTGCAGAGCAGTTTAACATCGACAAATCCTACCTTTCACATCTTTTTAAGAATCACGTTGGAATGTCACTGTGGACATACGTTATTTTTCGAAGGCTTCAGCTTTTCAACAGTTTAATCAGGGAAGGCGGTGCCATTGAGGCTACCTGCTATAAAGTCGGTTTCCGTAACTACTCAAATTTTTTCAGACTTTATAAAAAGCATATGAAAATGACACCCACCGAGTTTAAGGCACAGATAAAATCGGGCAAGAAAATAATTATCCCCAATATGTTATTTTGATAAAATTTCCGCAAAAAGCAGGATTGTACATCTTTTTACCTTAAAAGTCAATTGTATATAACATTTTTCTGCATTATAATTTGTTTATTATAATGCAGGAGATGTTTTTATGAATTTCTTAAAGCTGCCCGAGGGCGCACGGTTTTCAAACCGACAGATTATAGCCTTCTTGATACCTGTTATTTTTGAACAGCTTATGGTATCCTCTCTTGGTTTGGTTGATACTCTGATGGTATCTTCTCTCGGCGATGTATCTGTTGCAGGCGTTGCCCTCGTAAACAGAATTGATACCTTTGTGAAGGCTTTTTCTCTCGCCCTTGCACAAGGCGGCAGCGTAATCCTTAGTCAGTACATAGGAGCACAGAACGAGGAAAAAGCACAAAAATCTTTAAGAGAAAACATAAGAATTGTGACAGCAATCGGTGCGTTTATAATGCTGATTATGCTTCTGTTCAAGGGGCAGATTATAAATCTTCTTTTCGGCGGGGCAGACGCAGATGTACGTGGGGTAAGCAGTACATACTTTTCCGTAACTGCACTGAGCTATCCTTTTATGGCTCTTTACTATGCGTGCAGCTCTGCGTTTCGTGCTATGGGGAAAAGCAAAATACCTTCTTCTGCAGCTTTAATAATGATGGCTATAAATCTTTCGCTTAAGTATCTGTTTATATTTGCACTTGACTTAGGGGTTTTCGGTGCGGCATTATCAACTCTTATGGCAATGGCAGCAGTGGGCATTATTCTTCTCATTATGCTTAATACAAGCAAAGATACCGTTAAGCTTACAGGATTGTTTGAGTTTGATTTTAATAAAGGTATAGCATCAAAAATTCTCAGAATATCTATTCCAAATGCTACTGAGCAGGCAATGTTTCAGCTTGGCGCACTTGCAATTGCAGGTCTGATATCAGGTCTGGGAACAACGGCTATTGTGGCAGACCAGATTTCAAGAAATGTCTGCCCGTTTTTAACGTGTATAGGGACTGCATATAATGCCGTAATGCTGATGGTAATAGGTCAGTGTATGGGTGCAGACAATTCGGATGAGGCGAAAATGTATGTTAAGCATATTCTGAAAATGGATTATCTGACTACTGCCTGCGTTGTTACCGTATTCTTACTTTCACTAAGACACCTTCTTTCCGTCTTTGATGTGTCAGCAGCAGCGAAAAGTCTTGCATTTTATATAATGTGTATATACGCAGCAGGCTCTTATATAGTTTATCCGCTCAGCTTTGCTGTTCCGTCAGCCCTCAGAGGTGCAGGCGACACTAAGTTTGTTATGATAGTTTCATCGCTTTCAATGCTTCTTTTCAGAATTGGTGCGGCATATATCTTTGCTTATGCCTTTGATTTAGGCGTTATAGGAACATGGATGGCTATGGTTTCCGACTGGGTTATAAGAAGCACTATATTTGTGACAAGATTTAAACATGGCAAATGGATGGAAAATAAGGTAATATGATATTATAAATATGTCCAAAAGACAGTTTAACGAATAAATAAGGAG
>JAFSBF010000136.1 GCA_017441965.1 Clostridia bacterium
ATCGTGGTTTAATGCAATGCTCTTCCTAAAAGACCGTGAAAAATATCCGCTGCAGCTTATACTGCGTGAGATACTTATTCAGAACAATATGACGGAAATGGCAGACGGCGGTGACGTTGCAGGAAGGGCGTTTATCAGTGAAACCATTAAATATGCAATTATAGTAATTTCAACGGCACCGATTTTGTGCGTATATCCTTTCCTGCAGAAATATTTCACCAAGGGTGTAATGATTGGAGCAGTTAAGGGATAATGTTAATTTGGTACAGGAGGGAAAACCTTGAAAAATCAAATGCTGAAAATTCTTTTAATAATGGCGGTATCAGTTCTTCTTTGCAGCAGTGCTTTTGCCGAGGGCGGCATTGATATTAATTATGATGTTACAAACCGAGCGCTCAGCTTTGACGGGACTTGCGAGAGTGGTTTTGTAAACATTACAATAATGCCGAGAGATTGCGCAGAAGATGCAGATGCTTGTATAACGACACATACTCATTCAATTCTTTTAACCGTTTCGGCAGAGGGCGGCATCCTTAATAAAGATATAGTTATCGGGGACACCTTCCCTACGGGATGTTATCTTGCGTGGGCAGATTGCGGCGAGGAAAGTTATAAGAGATATTTTGCCGTTACAACAAGCGACACGGGTGCAACTCTTTCGGAGATGGGTCTTAATACCACCTACAGTGCCGAAATTGAGGCTCAACGTGCAACCTATAATGTCGCAGCAGGCAGCAGTGATTTTGCAGATATGTCTGTACTTAGTGAGGGTATTATCCTTATGAAAAAGGGCACTGTAAAGGCAGAGGACTTTCTACATTACTACACCACTGCAACAGGCTCTTCGGATATAGCGTATGAATATGACAATCTTGAAGATGAATTAAAAGCAGAGGTTAAAAGACTTCTTCCGGGGCAGACATTTACGCAGTCGCTTGATGATGCGTGGGGCGATGCGATGATTTTAGCAAATGTAAATGTGAATGAGGCTGCTGCGGAGGATGACCTTATTTCATATCTCACTGCAAAGGGAGAAGACCTTACGACCTATAATCTTCTGACCAATTATTATAAGGAGCTTATGATGAGCAGCCTTACGGCAGATAAGTCATATGATGATATAGCTACACTTATTTCCAATTTTAAAAGTGAAGTAAGTGCCAAGTATACACAGATGAATAATCCCTCCGGTGATACCTACACAGACGGCGGCAATGACGGCGGCGGTGGAGGCGGCGGTGGCGGTGGAGGCTACTCCATCTCCGATAAACCCAAGGACACTGAAAAGAGGAAAATGAAGTAAAGTTTAATGATATTTCCTCCCACTGGGCAAAAAGTGAAATTCTTGCAATGACTGCCTCGGGCGTAATTAACGGCTACACAGACGGCAGCTTTAAGCCCGATAATAGCATCACACGTGCGGAATTTGTAAAAATACTTAGCGGTATGCTTTCGCTTCCAAACGGCAGCGGCGATAGATTTTCCGATGTACCGACAGATGCGTGGTTTGCACCGTTTGTTTATGCGGCAAGCGACTACGGCATTATAAACGGAGTGTCGGAGGATAGCTTTGGACCCAATAACGGCATTACAAGGGAGGATGCGGCAGTTATCCTTTACAGAGTGCTTTCCAAAAAAGGTGTAACCTTTAACGAAAGTCTTGGTTTTAATGATAACGCACAAATCTCCGATTATGCAAAAACTGCGGTGGGCAGTCTTACGGCAGGGGAGATAATAAAAGGAGATAACGGTCTTTTCAGACCGAAGGACAGTCTGAGCCGTGCAGAAACTGTTACAATGCTCAGCAGAATTTCAGGATATATTAAGTAAGGAGGGGTTTAAAAGTGAAAAAGAAGATTTGCCTTTTGCTCGCAGTGGTTATGCTTTTTGCTAATCTCACATTTGCGGCACCCCTTAAGGAAACAGACCCTACAGCGATAGAGAGGGCGAGCGTGCTTATAGATTTGCTTTTAGGTGATGAAGCTTTAAACGGCGCACTTAATGAAACGGTAAGCCGCAGTGAATTTGTATATGCCCTCGGCAAGCTTTTCAAATATTCTCAGGGGTCATCAGACGGGGCAACCTTTGATGACGTTCCCCAAAATCACTACGCAGCAGATGAAATCTATAATGCGCGGGAGATGGGCTTTATTGACGCGGCAGCGTCCTTTTATCCCGATGCACCGCTTGAGGCATCAGCTGCAATAAAGCTTGCAGTTTGCTATGCCGGTTACAAGGATTTAGCAGACAGAAAGGGCGGCTACCCCTCGGGAC
>JAFSBF010000137.1 GCA_017441965.1 Clostridia bacterium
AATTATCCTTGTTACTTCAGGCACTCTCAGCCCGCATTTTTCCAAAAGGGCAGAATTCGTAAAAATCTCCCCCGGAGTAGTGTCCATATAAATACTGCCTTTATTAAGCAGAATTATTCTATCAACATTCTGCGCCAAATCCTCCATACTGTGCGAAATAAGTATTATGGTGGTGTTTCCCTCTTTTTTTATCTCTCTTAATCGGGCGAGCAGTTTTTCCCTGCCCTGCGGGTCAAGTCCTGCCGCAGGCTCGTCAAGAATAAGCACACTCGGCTCTGTTGCAAGAACGCCTGCAATTGCGACCCGCCTTGTCTGTCCGCCTGAAAGCTCAAACGGTGATTTTTCAAAAAGCTCCTCCTTAAGGTGGACAAGTGCGGCACTTTTTCTTACGCACTCGTCAATCTCCGCCTCGGAAAGCCCCTTGTTTTTAGGGCCAAATGCAATATCACGGTACACAGTTTCTTCAAAAAGCTGATGCTCAGGATACTGAAAGACAATCCCCACGTGCTTGCGCAGTGCATGCGCTGCCGCTTTATAGTCGGAAATTTCGTTTCCAAAAACGCTGACAATTCCCTCTGTCGGGTTAATAAGACCTGCAAGTATCTGGGCAAGGGTTGTTTTTCCGCTTCCCGTATGACCTGCTATACCGATAAATTCACCTTTATTTATTTTTAAATTCACATTCTCGAGCGCAACTGCATTTTCACTGCTGCCCGGGCTGTATGAATATGAAATGTTTTTAAGCTCTATCATACCATTTTTTCCTTAGCACTTAATATTTCCTTTGCACATTCCTCGGGTGTTAGTGCAGTAGTTTCTATGTCTATTCCCGCTTTTTTAAGGCGGTGGATAAGTGCGCACGACTGCGGCACATCAAGTCCGAGGGAAAGTAACATTTCTTCCTTGTCAAATACTTCCTCGGGTGTGCCGTCAAGAACCGCCTTACCCCTGTCAAAAACAATTACTCTGTCGGCTAATGCCGCCTCGTCCATATAGTGCGTGATAAGAATTATCGTAATATTCTTTTCACGGTTTAATTTCATTATTGTGTCGATGACCTCTTTTCTTCCCTTCGGGTCAAGCATTGCCGTAGGTTCATCAAGAATAATGCACCGTGGCTGCATTGCAAGAATTCCCGCAATCGCAACACGCTGTTTTTGTCCTCCTGAAAGAAGATGCGGGGCACGCTTTCTGTAATCATACATATTTACGGCAATAAGAGCATCCTTTACACGTCTGTGCATCTCTTCCCACTCAATGCCGATGTTTTCA
The DNA here is from genome assembly GCA_017441965.1 of Clostridia bacterium. Lineage (GTDB taxonomy): Bacteria > Bacillota > Clostridia > UMGS1883 > UMGS1883 > UMGS1883. The sequence continues at coordinate 1,273 of JAFSBF010000137.1, forward strand.
AGACCGAAAGCAACGTCCTCCTCAACAATGGTTGCCACAATCTGGTTGTCAGGGTTTTGAAAAACCATACCGGCCGACTTTCTCAGCTCGTAGAGCTTTCTTTCATCAATTGTGTCAATACCGCACACGCTTATACTTCCCCCTGACGGAAGAAGTATAGCATTTATATGCTTTGCAAATGTACTCTTACCACTGCCGTTATGCCCGATTATTGCGGTAAAGCTGCCCTCTTGAATATTAAGATTAAGTCCGTCTAAAACCACTCTTTCTTTTTCATCACTTGTGTAAGAAAAGAAAAGTTCATTTGCCTCAATTATGCTCATGTAGCCATCCCCAAAAAACTATTTCTCCCATCGTCCGGTAGCGCCGCACGGCAGTACCATTGATGATGCTGTTATCTTAAGTCCGATTTCACTCGATTCTATCTTTCCCTCTGGCAGACACATCTGCATAAGGTTTGTAAGTACTGTGGGCGCAAGTCCCGTAGTGTAAGAGTTAATTATGAAAAACAGCGGCTCGTCACTTAAAAGAAGTGCGCATCTTCTTACAAAGGCGCAGATTGACTCCTCTATCTTCCATACCTCACCGCCGGGGCCTCTGCCGTATGAGGGCGGGTCCATTATGATAGCATCGTAATGGTTTCCACGTCTTATCTCACGCTCAACAAATTTCATACAGTCATCTACAAGATACCTTATGGGGGCATCTTTAAGTCCGCTTGAACGTGCATTTTCCTTTGCCCACTGCACCATACCCTTTGATGCATCAACGTGGGTGACATTAGCCCCCGCCTTTGCACAGGCAACCGTTGCACCGCCCGTATAGGCAAAAAGGTTAAGCACCTTTGCGCTGCCCCTTTTTCTGATTTTATCCATCATATAATCCCAGTTAACAGCCTGCTCGGGGAAAAGCCCCGTATGCTTAAACCCCATAGGTTTTATATTAAAGGTCAGATTTTTATAGTTTACTGTCCACTGCTCGGGTATAGTTTTCTTGTACTCCCATTTTCCGCCGCCGCTTGAAGAACGGTGATAGTGCGCATCCGCCTTTTTCCACATCGGGGCATCTGCCTTTTCATCCCATATAACCTGAGGGTCGGGTCTGCATAAAATTATGTCACCCCACCTTTCAAGCTTTTCGCCGTTTGCAGTGTCTATACACTCATAATCCTTCCATTCATCTGCAATCCACATAAATCTCAATCCTCGTAATCAGTAAAATCATATTTGTCGGAAAATATTATACCTGCAAGCTCAGGTCCTATGTGTGAGCCTACAACAGAGCCTATCTTAAAATCAATAAACTTCACATTTTCAAAAACTTCCGATATTTCGCCTTTAAGTTCCTCAATCTGTGAATTATCCGCAGTGTAAGCAAGTATCACCGTTTTTCCCGAAAGGTCAAAGCCGTCCTCCTCTACATTTTTAACAAGCTTTTTTAAAACACGCTTATTTCCCCTGAGTTTATCCTTCTGCACAACAATTCCATCTTTTACGGTAAGCACGGGCTTTATATCAAGCATATTTGCAACTACCAGCGTTGCCGTGTTAATTCTGCCGCCTTTTTTAAGGTGTTCAAGGTCACCAACAAGGAAATATGTCTGCATTGAAGTGAAAACGTCCTCAAGATATGCTACAATTTCTTCCTTGCTCTTTCCTTCCTTTAGCATATGTGCCGAATGAATAACTGCAGGGCCGTACATACAGGAAAATCCGTGTGTATCAATTACGATTATTTCGCCGCCACGCTCCTCCATTACCTCACGTGATGACAAAACAGCATTCTGATACATTCCGCTTCCCTTGGAGGAAATTGTAACAACTATCAGCGTGTCATATCCGTTATCGTATTCCTCGTTAAATGCATCTGTATATTCAATAGGTGTAACCTGCGCAGTTTTCGGGATAACACTGCTTTCTTTAAGCTTTGTATAATATTCATCAATTGACATATCAATTCCCTGACGGTAATATGTTTCTGCGTCAAATGAAAATGAAATGGGGAGCATTCTTATCCCAAGCTCCTCTGCCCTTTCCCATGAAATATCACTGCCGCTGTCTGTAATGATTTTAATTTTACTCATCATCAAACTCCTCTCCGTTATCAACTACTTGTATACTTTCTTCCTTCAAATTACTGTTATCTATTGTAACATTCATCGCTGACATTTCCTGCTGTGCTTTAAAAAGCGCTGCATAAATTCCGTTTTTCTTCAAAAGCTCCTCGTGGGAGCCGCTCTCGGCTATTCTTCCCTCTTCAAGAACGAAAAGTCTGTCTGCATTTTTCAGCGTTGAAAGTCTGTGCGCAATGGCAAAAATTGTTTTTCCCTCTGTCGCCCTTGAAAGAGCCTCCTGAATTTTAGCCTCCGTCTGTGTATCAACGGATGCAGTCGCCTCGTCAAGGATGAGAATTGCAGGGTTTGTAATAACTGCACGTGCTATTGCTATGCGTTGTTTTTCACCGCCTGAAAGCTTATGCCCCTTCTCCCCGACAAAGGTATTATATCCGTCAGGAAGGTTCATTATGAAATCATGTGCATTTGCCGCCTTTGCCGCAAGAATACATTCTTCCATAGTTGCCTGGGGCTTTGCGTACCTGATATTGTCAAGAATACTTCCGCCAAAAAGATAATTTTCCTGCAAAACCACACCGAGGATGTCTTTATAATTACGCTCATCATACTTATTAAGCTCTTTTCCGTCAAGCATAATTTTTCCGTCATCAGGTGTGTACAGACGCATAATAAGGTTTATCATTGTGCTCTTTCCTGCACCGCTGTGCCCTACAAGGCCTATCATTTCGCCTGCATTTACAGCTTCTTTTATGTTTTTAAGAACCTTACGATAGCTTTTATAGCCAAAGGAAACATTCTGAAAATCAAAATCGCCTGAAATATCAGCGTTTATTTTTTCATCTGAGGTTTCCTCCTCAGTTTCGTCAAGCACTTCAAAAACTCTTTGCGAGCTTACAATTGCCATTGTAAAATGTCTTGGAAGCATACTGAACCATTCAAGCTTACTGTAAAGATAGCTTCCGTATGAGGAAAACTGTACAAGCTCTCCCACACTCATCTTTCCGCCTAAAACAAGACTTCCTCCGTATAGCAGTACGAAATACGCACCAAAGCTCATTACAAATTTTATTATCGGGAAAATAGTATATACGAATTTTTCATTTTTACAAGTAAGGTCACGCACTGATGCGGCACTTTCAGAAAATCTCTCTATCTCATCATCTTCCCTGCCGAAAACCTTTACAACCTTAATTGCATTTATTACCTCTGTAAGTCTGCTCGTAAGATTATCAAGCTTTCCCCACTGTTTTCTGTATCGTCTCTGAATACTGCGGCGTATTTTTCCAATCATCCACAGTGCAGGCGGCATCGGTACAAATATCAGAAGCGCCATACGCACATCAAGGTAAAAGGTTACAATGCCAATTGCAATAAAGAGAAACACTTCGTTAACTGCCATTATTGCAATATCCTGAATAAAGGTCTGTATCCTTTGCGTATCGTTATTTATACGTTGCATTAAATCGCCTGTTTTTTTCTTTTCAATATAGCTAAGGGGCATCTTCTGCAATTTTTCATAGATGTGGTTTCTTAAATCCATTACCAAAAGATTGCTTGCCCTTGACGATACAATATCACGCATTGCCGAAACTATTGCCGTAATCACGCTGAAAAGGAGCATAAGTCCGACAATTATATAAAGCGTTTCAAACGATGCATCCTTTGCACTCAGAACATCATTTATAAGCCACCTTGAAAGCATCGGTGTCACCACTGCCCCTATAGCCGTAATCCAGAAAAACAGTAAAAGCAGTGCATAAAGTCCCCGACAAGGCTTTGAAAGTGTCCACAATTTTTTTGCAATGCCCTTTTTATCGGCACAGTGTGCGCAAACGTGCGTTCCCGGAATATATGGGGCATTGCATTTGGGGCAAAGGGTGGTGTCCTCTTCATCCTCATATATGTTATTAACCTCAGAGCCTTCTATAAGGTCATTTATAATATCAGCCGCCTTTGTAAAAGCCTCAATATATTTCATTGAAAATCTCAGAAGCAGGTATCTGCCCGTCTTTGTAAAAAGCTCTATCATACCGCCACCGACATATTCTGCACATACTGCCTTTAAAACGGCTGAAAGCTTTTCCACCCTCACCACATTGCCGTTTTCTATAACACACATTGCACTGCGGCTTAAAAGAAAAATACCGTCCTTAAAATCTCCGTTTTCTCCTATATCAAAAGGAGCTGAAAGCACTATTTCCTCACCGCCAAAAACGCGGTCTGTAACAGTGCTGTATTCAGTTACATCCACGCCCTTTGGCATAAGTGTTTCATTCCTTTCTATATCCAGATTTCTATAATCTGCATAGTTTTATCGTCAAGCTTTGATATATCGGGGATGCGGTAACGGTTACCGTATACGTCTGTCAGCAAAAGCTGTCCGCCTCCCAAATTTATTATATTACTGCTCATATCGGTGAGGGTGAACTCCCTCTCCCCTTTGTTTGTTGTGACCTTCCATAAAATATGCCCGACCTGCTCTTTTATCTCGTCCACCTTTATAATGTCGGGGACAAAATACCGTCTTTCAAGCTCTGCACGCACAAGGCGCACCGCATCTTCCGGAAAATCTTTTAAATCTCTTATTATACCCGTTTCCGTTTCTTTATCAAAGCGGTCATAATTTATAACTTTTACACAAAGGTACTCTTCAGCGTATTGCAGAGGAAACATTCTTAAAACTGCAACCCTGCCGATATCCTCGCCCTTGTATTTTGCCATCAGAAGTCCGCCGTCTGATTTATAAAATGAAATTTCATCACTCGTTATATAGTTAAGCTTATTTTCCATCCGCAACACCTCCCTGGAAATTAAGTGCATTAAGCTGCATATGTGCCATATTCGCATATACGCCGTTTTCTTTATTAAAAAGCTCCTCATGCGTTCCTTCTTCAACTATTCTTCCGTTTTCCACCACAACAAGTCTGTCTGCATTTTTCAGCGTTGAAAATCTGTGTGCAATGGCAATTGTCGTTCTGCCTTTTACAAGGGACTGCATTGCCTGCTGAATTTTCTGCTCCGTCTCGGTATCAAGCGATGACGTTGCCTCGTCAAATATCAATATTGCGGGGTTCATCAGTATTGCACGGGCAATGCTTATTCGCTGTTTTTCTCCGCCTGAAAGGTCTGTTCCCCCTTTGCCAAGACGTGTGTCATACCCGTCGGGAAGATTTACTATAAATTCGTGTGCGTGCGCCGCCTTTGCAGCATCTATGATTTCCTCAATGCTTGCATCAGGCTTTCCGTATGCAATATTCTCAGCAATACTGCCTGAAAACAAATATGTCTCCTGCAATACCATACCAATGTTTGAATGAAGGCTTTCATTTGAGATGTTTTTCACATTAACTCCGTCAATCAAAACCTCACCGTCAAACACATCATAAAGACGTGTAATGATATTTGTAATCGTGCTTTTTCCTGCGCCGCTGTGCCCTACAAGTCCTATCATTTCACCCTTATTTACTTTAAATGATACATTTTTCAAAACGCTCTTATTAGGCTCATACGAAAAGCTTACATTTTTAAGCTCAACCTCGCCTTTCATTCTTTGGGTATATAGTGCATCAGGACTTTCGGGGACATCGGTTTCTCTGTCAACAACCTCAAAAATTCTCTGTGCACTGTTCATACAGCTTGTCCACCAGTCAAATATTTTCACCATAAAGTTTACAGGTCCGTACAAAAGCGAAAGATATCCCGTAAAGCTCATAAGCTCGCCAAAGGTAAGCTTTCCCCAAACCACCTGAGCGCCGCCAAGCCCCCATACCACAAGACCGCCAAGCGTCATTATCCAGCTTAAAAGCGGAAACACCTTTGCAGAGGCAACGCCCTCACGAAGTCTGTTTTCATAAAGCTCCCTGCTCGCCCCGAAAAAGCGTTTTACCGCACGCTCTTCTCTGCCGAATGCCTTTACCACACGAATACCCATAAAGGTATCGTTTATAACGGTATTCATCGAAGAGGAACGTCTCCACGTGTGCCACTTGAGTTTTTTGAACTTGCGTGCAGATTTCTTTATTATCAGCGCTATAATCGGCACGGGAATAAGCACCGAAACGGAAAGCAGCGGATTTACTATAAAAAGATAAAGTCCCACACAGCATATTGTAAGTCCGTTTATTATAAAATTGGGAAGTCCGTCGTTTAAGAAATACTGAATATCAAGTGCGTCGCTGTTAACTCTGTTTAAAAGGTTTCCCGTACGTTTTGATGTAAAAAAGCTCATCCCAAGCTTTTGCATAGAGGAAAAAACCTCCATCTTTATATCGTAGATAATCTTTCCCGACATATCTGCGCCAATTCTGCCCTGCAAAATACCCATCAGAACGGAAAAGGCTGAAATGCCAACAAGTATTCCCACCAATGGCAAAATCTGTCCGTAATACTTTCCGCCTTTTGTCAGTACCTCGTCATAAAGAATAGTTCCCGTAATGTAGGGGCGCACCATATTCACAGCCGTGGCAATAATAATTATTGCAATCATACTGATAAGCTGGGGCATATACCTCGGCACGTATGACATCACACGGAAAAAAAGCTTTTTCCTTCCCTTGTTTATGTAGGAGAAATCTCCTTGGTTGTGCGTATTTATTTCTTCTTCGTTTGCTGCATCTCCCGAAAGGAGTTTTTTTACAATAGCGATAAACCCCTCCGTCTTTGCAGAAAGAGTTAGTGTGAAATATCCAACAGGAATTTCTTCACCGTTGCATTTAATTATAACTGCACCTGACGAAACATAATTTTCCGCATAAATATCTTCAATATCCTTATAATCTTTGCGAAAAAAACGTCCCTCGTTATCAATAACACAGAGCGCATCAGAAAGGGCGCAAATCGTGCTCTTTGCATACATTTGTGTATCTGTCAGGTCACACTCGAGTGCGGCAGCAATATCGTCTTCTTTAATGCCATAAGCTTTTAGTTTATCAAGCACTGATGCATCATTTATATTAAATTCACTGTAGCTCATTTTACGCCGCCCTCCTTTCAGACACACTTCTTTCATTATAGCATACCATTTTTATTATATACTTTTTTCACTGTAAATGCAATATATTTAAGTTAAAAAAGTGGTTTTAAAGCAGTACGATTATATCTGCAGACAGAAAAGCGATGCAGAGATTTTTCTGCATCGCTTTCTAAATTTAATATGCACACTTTTTACAAGCTGTAAGCCCTGCGCTCAAAGCCTTTTTTAAAGTAATTTTGTAGCTGTTTTTTCCGCCACAATCAGGGTCAAAATGATACCTTTTTCCATAAGGAGTTCTATATACGTCATTATGCAGTGTTGTTTCAAAAAAAGGTAATGGTTGTGTTTCATAGTTACTCTTATTAAGACCGTCATTTATCCAGAGCTTAATTTTTCTTGAATATTCATTCCACTCAACACCGCCAAAAGCACTTAATACATCAAAAATAATAATAGTCTGCCCACCGATATTGTAGCTTTTAACCTCTGCACCATTTACATATGCTTTAATATCGGTTTCCAACACTGCATCTGCATTCTTTCCAAGCTTTGACGGCGCAGTTTCTGTCGGCGTTAAATATTCTGTTATCGTTGTAACGTCGCAGTTCCTTGAAATACTTAAAGTGCGTTCGTGTTCGTTCCATATAA
>JAFSBF010000138.1 GCA_017441965.1 Clostridia bacterium
AGCAGCTATCCCACGATGGCCGCACCCTACCATTACATATTTTTTCATACCAATCAACCTCCAAATTTTCTTTATTCAAAATCATACCACTTGTCAGGAATGAATTTTTCATCTGTCCTGCCCGTTATCGGAAATGCAACACCATATCCTGTTTGCTCTTTCCAGAAGCTGTCATATTTATTCATATATAAAAGCTCACATGGAATATTTTCACATTCGCGCACCTTTTCACCCGTTAATGCACGTGCATTTTCTATATCAAGACTAATATCGCTGTAACGCCATACCATACGCATCAGGCGTATATTATTTCTCGCAAGCGGTGTTTTTGCAGCATCAAGTGCTTTCTCATACCACGAATATATTTTTTCCTTGTCAATATTATCCATAAGATAAAAGGCGCAAAACGGTATACCGACCTGACCTTCTACACACTCTTCTGTTTCCCTGATAATTTTTTTAATCCAGGGCGCACCTTCACCAAAGATGACTATAAACCTTTCAAGATTTTCTTCAAAAGATATTTCTGTATCATATCCGGTTCTTCCAAAGGTGTAGAAATTAAAAATATAATTCCACAAGTTGAAACATTCAATCTGAGTTGCTGACCCAAGAATTCCTTTTTCTATAAAGCGTTTCCATATTGCCTGTACTTCGTCTGCAAGAGGAGTATATCGTTGCTTTGTTGCATAAACTGACATATAGTAATCATAATACATTACCTCTGCCCCGGCTTTTTTCCACTGAAGAATGTTTTCCTCATACAAAGTATTATTTAGCGAACTGCCGTCTGCTGCGCCGCCGTTTCTTATCCCTCTGTAAAGGCCTTCAGGATGCTCCCACGTCGCCTCTATTACCATCATTGCAGGGGAAAGCTATATATTTTCGGGGCATTTCCATATATCGTTATAAAGCATCATTACAATTTTGACGTAGGGTTTTTTAGTTACTACACGTTTTGCAACCTCATTCATAAAGTACGTGTAATTTTCCATTTTACTGTAGGGCAGGCATTTGGGACATACGCAATGCTCTGCTACACCGTCATGCGGTGCAAGCTGAAGCATTTTTACCTCAGGATTATCGTCAAGCCAAAAGACGATATTCTCACTTATTTGCTTTATTAAATCTTCGTTTCGTGAACATAAAACAATCTGTCCAAAGGCATCTGTTGGCTTAAATCTGGTACCGTCTTTTTCAAGTCGGAAATATTCGGGATGCGTTTCATAATATTTTTCGGGAAAGCTCTCATTTCCGTCAGGTGGCAGGAAAAAATCAGTGACATCGTGGTGACCAACCATAAATTCCAGCCCACGTTTTTTTGCCTCTTCCACATAACCTGATTTTTTCATTTTCTGATAAACGCTCATCCATGTATAAACATAGTTATAACGGTTTTTTGCAATCCAGTCAAAGAAGCTTGTATTAAGTCCGTGATTTGGGTTTCCAGCAGAGCTGCCGTACTGGATACACGCACCACGATATTGACGATCCGCTGAAGGTTTTATGTAACAAATGTCACCGAGTGTAATTTTCTCTTTTTCGGGAACGTACTCCCCTGCTTCAATATCGGGATGTGAATATGCGCAGAGACTGCAGCCTAAAAAACGCTCCAAAAACTCATACACAGCATAAATTGTGCCTCTTTCACCATCACCCTCCCTGCCTGCGATTAAAAGGGTTTCCTTATCAATGCTTTTAATCAGGAAGCCTTCACTGCCCGTGACGTATTCTTCAAACTCTTTTTGCGATATTAGAGCTTGTGCCGCACGATTACGTACCGGGGAGCCGATAATAATTCTGCTTTGCGTAAAATCCTCCAAATCATCGCAAAGAGTAAGCTCTGCCCCGACAATCTTTTTAATGTATTTTATAAGCTCGCCTGCAACAAACATTTCGCTTTTGGTAGCTTTGGAAGAAATAACCACCACAGGTTTATTTTCTTTGCTTATCTCCATACTTTATTCCTCCACAGTCCTTATATTTCCTTAATCAAAATACAGGAATTAGGTTTCATAGTGAAACACAGATTACTCGTTTTTGCTACTAACTCACCATCGTGTTCTTCATCTAACAGATAAACCTCATACTTGCCGCCTTTTTTCAGTTCAACCGTTACATCCTTTTGCTTATCGGTGCTTTCTGCACAATAATATGTAACAACGCACAAGGTTTTTTCGCTCTTGTCAATTCCGCACAAGGTATATATATCCTCATCATCATTTTCAGTGCGGATCTCGGAAACCATATCATAAAACATTCCGTACCATTTAAGCGGATAATATCCCTTTAAAGGTCTCAATGTATAAAAATCAAATGCACCGTTAAATATTGACGGTCTTGTATCATAATACATAAGCATATCAACATCAGGCGAGCATTGAGCGCAAGACATACACGCCATCATAAAAGCGGCACCCTGCATACTGTGAATTACCTCAATTGACGGAATATACTTATCAGTCCACCCTGCAAGATAATTCCATTCATTCAAAATGCTTTCAGCTTTTTCATAGCCGTTTTCAACCAGCATCTTCCTGATTCTTTCTGCTTTTACCATAATACGTCTTGGATATGGATTGTACACGTGCCACGAAAAGAAATCAATTTCTACATCTCGCTTTTTCATTTCGGCTAAAAAATCATTACCCCATTCTTCATTCCAAGCCAGTGCAGGGCCGCCTATTTTTAAATTGGGAAAGCATTTTTTCAGGTGCTTTGCCGCCACCTCGTAGAAATCGAAAAATTGCGCCTTTGTTCCGCCCCAGGTTTTTTTCTCGGCTGCGTCATCTGCCACTATATCAGGCTCATTCCATATTTCCCAATATTCAATATTAAGATTAAACCCGTCTGCCCAGCCTTCATTATAATGTCTTATAATATGCTCACATATAACAGCCCACTTTTTAAAATCCTTAGGCGGAAGCGTGTGATGCTTTTTTATCTGGTGCTCTATTGTCTGACCTAATCTGAAAAAGGTTTTTGTTCCTGCCTCAAGTGTTGTCAAAATAGATTCATCCGTACACGCAAAATCATATGACGCAGGATCATTTGCATCTGCGTCAAAGTCCCTGAATATATTCATTATATCGTGACTGTAAGGACCGCCATAGGCAGATACTGTGCCTGAATCGTGATTTCTCGAATATGGCATTCTTGCTTCCTTATACGCTTCAAAGTTGCTTCTCCATTGCGTTTTTGAATGTCTTTTATGCACCGGTCCTCCGTTTGTTGCATTAAGCGGCTTAAAGAAGCCTAATCTGTTATCGAGGTCAAATTTAAGATTCAACATAATCCCTCGCCCTTCTTTGTATTTTTTAGCTTTTCTGTTTTCTTTAAAACTCCGCTAATTCGACTTTCATATTTGTCATAGCCACAGTCAAGATTACGCTTTCTCCATAAAAGTTCAAAGCGCTCTTTAATTGGCTCAAGCGGCGGCAGCTGTGCACAGTACACAGCATCATTATATTCACCGGCAGAAATCTGCAGTGCCTTTGTAAGAAAGATTGCAATATCACATATAAGCTCAAATTCCTCTTTGATTAAAGCTCCATCCTCGCAGCATAGAGTGCATTTTAATCCTTCTGCCTTACGCTTTTCTATGTATACCTGCATTTCTGCAAAATATTCGGGCTTAATACCGCCCAATTCGCTATCGTCTATTTCAAACCTCGGCAGTCTTGAAAGCTGAGTCATATTAAACACTCCGCTCTGTTCAAGAAGATATGCCTTTCCAAGCTTGTGCAAAACGTGAGAAAATGAGTTCCCCTCCGTTTTAAATATGAACTTATCAGCATAATTGCGTGCCGTGCTAAGAACCTTTCTTCTATACGAAATACGCACAAGTTCTGCCTCTCCGCTTTCAATCACATTCATATTGCAGTTACTGTTCCACGAATATGCCGCACCTATTGCATATGAGAGATAGCTCATAAACAGCGGCATTACTCCCCCGTCGTCGCACCAATCGGTAAGGAGAAAGCCCATTGCCCCCCAGCGTGCTCCCGAATCTGCGGCAGCCATAATATTATAGAGCATATTTTTTCCACGCCCCGTAACACTTCCCCAGTTAGACGTTCCCGGTGCCACATAGTAATCAAGACCTGCTTCCTTTATTCTCCTGCATCGCTTTTCAAAGACGGTGTCTGCCTCATATCCCCAGTCAACAACTATTGCATCGGGCGGAAGCTCATCAATATATTCA